>JALZVC010000075.1 GCA_023301205.1 Flavobacteriaceae bacterium | reverse complement strand
AAGACATGGCAATGGCACGTAAAATTGATAGTCTTTGGCTAGCCGAGTTGTATGGCAATAATCGCTTTGAAGAAATGTACGGAGCAGTCGAGCTACAAACCTATATTCCTGTAGCCTATGAAGAACTCCCTACGGAAATACTAAAGCAACGATTAAAAGAGCTAGACGCAAGAACTCCTTTTACGGTAGAATACAATCCGCAATTAGAGAGTGTAATAAAAAATTACCTAAAGAATAGAAGGACGGCAATGGGTCGATTAATGGCGCTGAGCGACTACTATTTCCCTATGTTTGAAGAAACATTAGACCGTTACAATTTGCCCTTAGAGATGAAGTATCTTGCTATTGTGGAGTCTGCATTAGATCCTAGAGCACAATCTAGAGTTGGCGCAACTGGATTATGGCAATTTATGTTTGCCACTGGTAAAATGTTTGACCTAGATGTAAATAGCTATGTAGATGAGCGCAGTGATCCTTTGCTCGCTACAGAAGCTGCCAGTAAATATCTAAACAGTCTCTACTCGCGACTAGGCGATTGGGACCTCGCTTTAGCAGCTTATAATTCGGGGCCAGGGAATGTTTCAAAAGCGATACGACGTTCTGGTGGCTATAAAAATTATTGGAATATTAGGCCACATCTTCCACGTGAAACAGCGGGTTATGTGCCTGCGTTTTTGGCGACGATGTATATTTTTGAATATGCAGAAGAGCATGGGTTTAAGAGTAATGGACCTAAATATCCATTTATTACAACAGATACGATACACATAAAAAAGCAAATTAGTTTTGATCAGATTGCAACGGTCACCAACTTGCCTTTAGAGGAAATCGAATTTTTAAATCCATCGTACAAGTTAGGTGTGATCCCATACTTAAAAGACGAGAATTATTACCTACGATTACCAGTAGATCAAACCGGTGTGTTTGTAAATAATGAAGCTGCAGTGTATGCCTACGCGCAGGCAGAATTTGATAAGAAAGAAAAGCCACTTCCAGAACTTTTAGAGCAAAGTTCTCAGGTGCGATATCGTGTTAAAAGTGGTGATTATTTAGGTAAAATAGCCGAGAAATATGGCGTTTCTGTACGGAATTTAAAGCAGTGGAATAACCTGCGAAGTAATAGCTTAAAGATAGGGCAACGCTTAACGGTACACCCAAGAAAGTTGCCAAAACCTAACGGAAATAGCAGTACAGCAAAATCCAAAAAAGTAATTGACACCAATGGTAAAACACTATATACAGTAGCAAATGGAGATTCACTGTGGAGTATTGCTCAAAAATTTGATGGAGTTACTGTCAAAAAAATTAAAAAATGGAACGATATTAGTAGCAACAATTTGAAAATAGGAATGAAACTAATTGTTTCTGAGTAGTAGCTAATTTTTATTCTATTAGACTGAGGTCAGTCTGAGCACTCCGACTGCGCTCAGTGTGAAAGGGTTATTCCTTTAAAAATGAACAAATCAACGTATTATGAAAAACATATATCTTGCTTGTATTTCAGTATTTATTATCACATTAAGCTCTTGTGATGGCAACAAAAAAACAACACGGATTTTAAAAGATTCTGTAGGGAACATCAATAATTTACAATTGGTGATTGATAACGAACTCTGGAATGGTCCGGTAGGCGAAGTTATTAGAGAGAAATTTGCTGCACCTACAGATGGGTTACCACAAGATGAGCCTTTATTTAACATGCGACAGATGACACCAGAAGCCTTTACGGGTTTTGCGCGTGCCTCACGCTTGTTTTTGCACGTAAGTATAGGTGATGAAGAAAAAGCGGGATTAAACAAAGACGTATACGCAAGACCGCAAACAGGGGCTGTAGTAGAAGCGTTGACAGAAGAAGCTCTAGTAAAATTACTAGAGAAGCGTAGCGATACGATCATTAAAAAATTCAAACAAACGGAGATTAAAGAACGTCAAAGACGCACAAAAATACAGCTACTACCCGTACCAAGCTTAGTATCAAAAATGGGCGTGACCATGAAGATGCCTTCTGCCTATCGCTTTGTAAGGGAAAACGATGATTTTTTCTGGTTACGAAAAAACCTAAAGTCTGGTAGCACAAATATTATAGTTTACGAGGTGCCTTTAAACACTATTAGCACAGCTAATGCCATTGCAGATATTATTGAAATGCGTGACACTACTGGAGCGAGCTTAATGCCAGTAGAAGAAGGCGGTCAGTACATTACAGAAGGTGCTTATGCCCCTTATCTCTTTGAAGAAGAATTAGATGGTAAATTTACCTATGTAACAAAAGGTATCTGGGAAGTAAAAGATCAATGGATGGCAGGCCCTTTTGTAAACTACGCGATAAAAGACGAAGCAAATAACAGATGGTTAATACTAGAAGGATTTGTGTATGCCCCTTCTGAAGAAAAAAGAGACTTGCAGTTTGAGTTAATCTCTATTTTACAGTCTGCAAAATTAAAGACAGCAGCGGTAAAATAGTTTTGTAACTTCGCACCTGACTGCCGATAGGCAAGAATGATACTTTTAGAAGCTTAGTTCATAATTGTGATGGACAAAGCTTCTTATTAAAATCACACAATCATACTAATTTCTATAGTGAGAATACACATTGTCACTTGGCTTAGCCAAACAAAACTTTTATATATTGTTTACTTAAGTTAAGCACAAATTCTTATCGTTTAGATTAATGTGCATACTATTTTAATTGATGTTTTAAAACAAGCATTTATCCTAATTTTGGTTGAAATGAAGAAACCGTTATTGTTTTTAGTTTTATTAAATTTATTTTTTGGTCACGTTGCCTATGCGCAATTTCAGGCAAGTGAGAAAAGGGTTAATAAAAATAAAATCTCAGAGAAGATTGTAGTTTATGTTGAAAAAAACTACAAAGAAAGTACTGTAAAATATTATAAGTTAACCACAGAGAAAGATGCTATATTTTATGAGGCTAAAATAAAATTAAATGAAGACCAAGTTACCTTGGTTTTTAGAGAAAATGGCGAATTTATAGGGGAACACAATAAAGTACATTACCTTGATGTCGCAGAAGATATTAGAGTCCTAATTAAGTCCTATTTGAAGGATAAATTTTCAAGTTATGAGGTTAAAGGTTGCAGATATCAAGAGTTGGAAGATCAAAACATCTATGAGTTAGACGTAACAGCCAATAAAAAGAACTATAAATTTAGGTTTGAAAATGACGGAACATTTATTGATTTTAAAGAAGCTCGTCAAAAACCTATAGATTTAATTTTTAATTAAATTATGACGCTAAAAAACATTGTGTTCTATATCATCTTATTAGGAGGTGTTATTAGTGTTTTTGCACAAGATATTTCCCAACTTGGTTTTATACCACGAATCAACTATTTAAAACCCTTAAACGACCATTTTAGTCTAAACTTCACGGCGTTTAGTGAGATGGATGTCGCTGATGATCGTTTTGATTTCCCCGCAAAAGTTATAAACGTAACGTTTGTAGGTGGAGTGTCTTATAAATTGAAACTAAATAGCGTAATTACAGCGGGCTATTTGTTTAGAATTATTGATCCTTTTGAAACGGAGCATAGAAATGAACATCGTTTTATTTCGCAGTTTGTACAATTTCAACATTTTGGGAGTTTAAGGCTACGGCATCACCTTAGGTTTGAAGAACGATTTATTGAGCGAGTAAATTCTAATCGATTTGACCCTATTACCAGATTGTCTTATTCCTTAGGGTTGGATATCCCGTTACAAGGGAAACATCTTGATGCAGGTGAGTTTTATTTAAACTCTGTGAGTAGTTATTTTGTACAACCTACAAGACGACGACGCAACTCGTTTAATAATTTGTCTGAGTTTTATTTGGGCCTAGGCTACAAAACAAAAAATATAGGCCGTTTTGAAATTGGTCCCGAAGCAAAAATTTCTACTAGAAATCCAAATAAAGATTTGCTCACCTTCATTTTTATTGATCTTACTTGGTATCCTAGTTTTAAAAGAGCAAAAATAAAAAAGACCCAATAAGCACTAGTGGCTATTGGGTCTTTTTTATAACGTTTCCGAAGTGAAAAATAACTTAGTCTATTTTCTTTTCTTCTTCTTCCTCGTCTTTTGAGGCGTCTTTAAATTCTTTTATTCCGCTACCGAGGCCGCGCATTAATTCGGGTATTTTTTTACCTCCAAAAAGTAATAAAATAGCCACCACAATTAATATTATTGAAGCTGGTCCTGGAATTGCTAAGGGTATAAATAATGCTGTCATAATAGTATAATTATGACACAAAGGTAATAAGAAAATGGGATATACAACGTTTTAAGAATGAGTTTAACCATTGAGCAGATATTGCATTATATTTGTGTAACAAAGACGACAGTCATTGTACAGACGACCTATGGCAGAAAAAGAAAAAAGAGGAAAAAAATTTAAAAAGAAGCTACTGCACACCTATAGGCTAGTAGTGCTCAATGAAAACACCTTTGAAGAGCGCTTTTCTTTTAAGCTAAACAGGCTCAACGTTTTTGTTTTTAGCATATTAACAGCATTATTTTTAATTGGGGTCACGACGCTTTTTATTGCGTTTACGCCCTTACGAGAATACATTCCGGGGTACTCTTCTACGTCTTTAAAAAAGCAAGCCGCGTCATTACAGTTTGCAGTAGATTCCCTCAATCAAGAACTTACGGTAAACGAGCAATACATTGCATCTATTAGAAAAGTATTATCGGGCGATGTTAAAACGGTCGTTTTTAACAAAGACAGCATTGTGGCAGCGGCTAAACTAGAAGCGGAAGATGTTAATTTAAACGCATCTCAAAGAGATTTGGCACTAAGAGATCGCGTAGACCAAGAAGACAAATACAACCCCTTAATAGACGCCTCTCTAGCAAACATAGCCTTCTCTACACCTGTTAAAGGAACCATTTCTGAAGGTTTTAAACCCGAAGAAAAACATTATGCGGTAGATGTGGTAACGGTAAAGGATGCGCCTATTAAAGCCGCAACAGGTGGCACGGTTATCTTTGCAGAATGGACCGCAGATACGGGCTACGTAATCATATTAAAACATGCAAACAATTTTATAAGTGCTTACAAGCATAATGCGTCTTTATTAAAAGGGCAAGGAGATCTAGTAAAGGCAGGTGAAGTAATTGCTATTGCAGGAAATACAGGAGAACTAAGTACGGGGCCACACTTACATTTTGAGTTATGGATGGATGGCGTACCTATGGATCCTACTAATTTTATTGATTTTGAGTAAAATGACAATATTAATACTACTATGATAATAGGATTTGTAGTAATTATGATACTGTTTTTGATAATTTCAATTTTGAATTTTAGGTCGAATAGGCTTGATAGAGAACTAGAAATAGGCCAAAAAGAAGGTGTTGAAGAGATTAAAAAAAACTGGAAACTTCTAAAGATTAATACTTCAGATATTCAGATAATTAAATTTGATACTCTTACCCCAGAAAAGCCAAATTCTGAAAGATATAAACACATAAAAGTAATTAAAAAACGAACTCGATTAGTTTTTGAAGCAACCCTAACCAATGGGCAAAAACAAAAATTTGTAAAGGACGTTCTTTTGGACCATACTTTATGTAAGTTTAAAGTTAGAATGCGAGATTATATAGACGTTTATATTTTTAGTGATGAAGAACCGGAAGTATATTTTGTCGATATTGAATTCTTAGAAGAATAACAATGTCAGTCTGAGCGCAGTCGAAGACATTATAAACTCCTACATTATAAGGATTTCGACTGCGCTCAATCTGACATTGCCATTTCTGTTGGTTGAGTTTAATTGTATAAATTAGATGGTGAAATATTAAATAATGCGCTATCCCATTGTCTTTAAATGCGCTCAGGCTGACATTGAGAATAAAAAAACAAATTTAAAAATGTCCATAAAATCTTTTGGTGCTAAAATATTTGCCCGCATTGTTGTCCGTAAAATGAAAAAATGGATGGACAACCCTGTCGAGACACAACAAAAGGTCCTTTTATCATTGCTTAAATCTGCCGGAGACACACAATTTGGTCAAGACCATCACTTTTCAGAAATAAACACACACGCAGATTTTGTAAAGCAGGTTCCTATTAGGGATTATGAGCAACTGCGCTCGTATGTAGATCAGGTCGTGGCAGGAAAAGAAGATGTCTTATGGCCAGGTAAGCCACTTTATTTTGCCAAAACCAGCGGTACTACTAGTGGCGCAAAGTATATTCCGTTGACTAAAGAGTCGATGCCTACGCATATTAAGGCGGCTAGAAATGCGATTCTATGTTATATTAATGAAACGGGCAATGCAGATTTTGTAGATGGAAAAATGATCTTTTTACAAGGAAGCCCAGAGATGACAGAGCAAAACGGCATTGGTTTAGGGAGGCTTTCTGGGATTGTGGCGCATTATGTGCCTAGCTATCTTCAGAAAAACAGGATGCCTAGCTTAGCGACTAATTGTATAGAAGACTGGGAAACCAAAGTGGATGCCATTGTAGAAGAAACCAAGGGAGAAGATATGACAGTTATAAGCGGGATTCCTTCTTGGGTGCAAATGTACTTTGAGCGTTTGCAAACGGCAACAGATAAAAAGGTGGGAGACCTTTTTCAGCACTTTAACCTGTTTATCTATGGCGGAGTTAACTATGAGCCATATCGCGCAAAATTTGAAGCGCTAATAGGCCGTAAAGTAGATAGTATAGAGTTGTTTCCAGCAAGTGAAGGGTTTTTTGCTTTTCAAGATTCGCAAAAAGAGAAAGGCTTGTTATTACAATTAGATAGTGGGATGTTTTATGAGTTTGTAAAAGCAGACGAGTTTTTTTCTGAAACGCCAAAGCGATTAACCATTGGTGAAGTAGAAATAGGGATTAATTACGTATTGCTTATTTCTTCTAGTGCTGGGTTATGGTGTTATAACATTGGTGACACGGTGATGTTTACCTCTGTAAAACCCTATCGATTGGTAGTTTCTGGAAGGATTAAGCATTTTATTTCGGCATTTGGAGAGCATGTAATAGGGAAAGAAGTAGAGCAAGCGATGAAAGAAGCGATGGGCGTTTTTGATTTTAGTATTTCAGAATTTACAGTCGCCCCACAGTTAGCGGTTACAGATGGATTACCCTATCACCAATGGTTGGTAGAATTTGAAAACCCGCCAAGAGATCTACAAGTTGTGGCAGACTTTATAGACTCGTCAATGCAAACTCAGAATAGCTATTATTTTGATTTGATAAAAGGAAAAGTGCTACAGCCTTTAAAGTTAAAAAGTCTTGAACGTGGCGCATTTCAGAAATACATGAAATCACAAGGCAAATTGGGCGGGCAAAACAAAGTGCCTAGACTTTCTAATGATCGTAAAATTGCAGATAAGTTGGATGTAAAATAAATGAATATTTTGCTATCTTTAAAAAAACAAGATTTATGAATGTGCACGAAGAGAAAATAAAATATGCCAAGGCAATTTTGGAGACGGAAGATGAGGAGTTGTTGGCGCGAATAGGTAGTATGCTTGAAGCGTCACAAATAGAAGATCCTTTTGAGGAGCTAACTGAGGCACAGAAAGCTTCTATTGAGCGCGGATTGCAGCA
>JALZVC010000074.1 GCA_023301205.1 Flavobacteriaceae bacterium | reverse complement strand
CAAGAAATAGAAAGACTAAAATCGCCACTATTTGCAGCAAAACCTTCTACCATAATAATATAAGATGATGTTCCGTCTGAGGTAAATTCTAATTCAGACTGCAAACCACAAGCGTCATCATTACTTGCTATTTGATTTGTTAAAGAGCAATCTAAAAAAACACGAAGAAAACTATCGTAGTTAGTGCCGCCATCGCACATCGTTACTGTTATTTCCTGTTCAAAACCATCTCCTGTAAAAATGAAGTATTCATCTGGAGCGTCATTAAAACCGGTATCTGTATTGTCTACAGTAGTGCCCACGATAGTATCATTACAGTTTATCGCTATTGCAGCAGTGCAGATGTCATTATCACCCAGGTTTGCTGCAAAGGTATTTGTTACTATGCTTATCGCGAAAATTATAAGAAATGTGAAGTAGTTGTTTTTCATAAATAGAAGTTTACCGGGTTAATGTGTAGATTCAAATATATTTAAAATTTGAGATTTATTAAGGTACTATAAATAATTATTAAGAGATACTAGATGTTTACTATTTCCGAAGGTATTATAGACCGGATGAAATCTTAGGCCAGAAATGCTAAAAACTAGGATAGATTTAATATTTTCACCTGAGATGAAACAGAGATTATTAATTTTCGTCTTTATCCCGAACAGCAATAAAACCATCTAAAAATTGTCTGAAAAATTACTTGTAGAACAATGTAAGAACAATAGCCCGCGCGCCCAAATGCAGCTTTATAAGCAGTATAGTAAAGGCATGTTTATTATTGCGAACAGGTACCTGAAAGACACAGCGGCGGCAGAAGACGCTATGCAAGAAGGTTTTATTAAGGCGTTTAAAAAAATCGATCAATTTAGTGGTCAAGTTACATTTGGTGCCTGGTTAAAACGTATTGTAATAAACACTTGTCTTGATGCTATTAAAGCTCGAAAAATGCAAATGGTTCAACTCAATGAAGAAGTGGGTTATATTGCAGAAGAAGAAAATGACTGGGATATTACAGATACGAGCACGATTGATGAGGTTAAAAATGCTATTACTGCTTTACCAGATAAATATAGAGTAGTCATACAAATGTATTTACTGGAAGGGTATGACCATCAAGAAATAGGAGAAATAATGAATATGAGCGAAAATACGTCTAGAACCATCTTACATCGTGGACGTATACAACTTAAAGAAACACTTAAACATTTACGTTATGGCACAGGATCTTAAAAAAATGATGCGCAATCGGCCAGAAGAAAAGGGACGATTGCCTAAAGGTCACGAAGACCGTTTTGCTGCTAGGCTTGCAAAAGAATTTGGTACAGAAACTAAAAAAAGTAAAACTCCTTGGTTACAATGGGCAATAGCTGCAGTATTAATAATTGGTCTTGGTTTTTTTGGTTGGGATGCTATAGATTCTCCTGGATCAGCAAGTACTAATATAATTGTTGCTGATACTACTATAGAAGAAGATGGGCAAGTAACGATTGCAGATCTATCTCCAGAGTTAAAAAATATTGTAAACTTTTACAAGACGAGTATTAATCTACAATTAGCTGGACTAGAATATTCTGAAGAGAATCAAGAACTAGTGGATGGCTATATGATTAGGCTTGGAGAACTGGACAATGAATATAAGCAATTAAGTAATGAAATGGTCGATCTGGGGCCTAACGATACCGTGATAACTGGACTAATAGATAATTTAAAGTTTAGATTAGAATTGTTGCTCAAGCTGAAAGAAAAATTAAATGAACTAAAACTTCAAAATAATGAACAATTTAACTCAATACATGCGTAGGCTTACCGTCATAACCGTATTGTTACTATCTATTTCTGTTTTTGCACAGAAAGAATATGTGGAAAGCTTTAAAGCTACTTCAGATAAAACAGTAAAGTTAAACACATCCTATACTCAAATTATTTTTGAGAGTTGGGATAAAAATAAGATTGAAATTGAAGCCCTCATAGATGGTGAACATTTAACAAAAGAAGAAAAGCAAACACTTTTTGACGATTGGGACTTTAGTATTGAAGATACCGGTGAGACTGTAGTGGTAAATTCACGAGGTATGTCGTCTAATACTGGAAGTAGCAATAATATACTTGATGCTATGAGCAGAGTGTCTTTTTCTGATCCTTTTATGTCAGACTTTTTTGCCAGCCAAGCATCCTTTTTCTCTATGCCAGGCATGACAGAAGGAATATTGTCTCAAATGAGTGGGATGAATTTTGATTATCAGGCGTTTCAGGAAAATCCTAAAGAATACATGGCTTCTTTTGAAAAGAAGATGTTAGGCTCAGAGAAAAATGGAATGAAAAGCAAGGATAGAATGAAAGAAATGGAAAGCCAGATAGAAGGTACAATGAGGCGAATGGAAGAGCAGTTTAAAAACAATGGTATGGACTATACCCAAAAAACTATTGTCGATGCGAGTGGTAATAAAACCTATATTATTGAAGGATCTTCTAACGAAGTGATGAAGAAAAGGTTGACGGGTAAAAAGACCTTAATTATTAGGATGCCAAAGAAAACGGCTACAGAAATAAATGTAAGACACGGCGAAATCAAGATGGCAAGTGCTAGTAATGTAAAAGCGATACTTAATTATGCGCCTTTCCAAGCAGAAAGCATCGATGGTGAAGATACAGATATCTCTGCCGCTTATGCTCCTGTAGTTATTAATGACTGGAAAAACGGAAAGCTTTACGTGAAATATGTTGATCGGGTTACTTTAAATTCTGTTGGTGAAATTAATTTAACGTCTAACTCTAGTGGTGTTATTATTGGAACGATTGGTAATAGTGCTAAAATTTCTTCAGCCTTTGGTACGTTGCGTATTGATCACGTAGATGATAACTTTAAAAAGATTGATTTGCAGTTAGACAACACCAATACTGGAATTATTATTCCGTCTTCTGCTTTTACTGTTTCTTTTAATGGAAAACGTTCTTCATTGCGGTATAATAAAAATATTGAGTTGAGTCAACGAAAGCAATATGACAGAGTATTAGTAGATGGCTATCATAAATCTCGAGATGCAGAAAGAGAGATTATGATTAGTGCAGCATATAGTAATCTTGTGTTGCGGTAGTGATTTGATAAATTGTTTTAAAAATTATAGAGGACTAATTTAGTCCTCTTTTTTATGCGCGTTACGAAGAAAAATTGCAACAATAATGGCAGTTATCGCGCCGCTTAAAAATTCGCCAATAGCTGCTTTCCACTTATAGTTGTCAATATGAAAGAGCTCATTTGCTTCTTCTATTTTCATCAAGTCATTAGTGATAGAATAATTTTTTACAGTTTCAAAATATTCTGGAGTGATATAGCCGTGAGTTATATATTGTGCTAAAGGTGATAATAGTGCAACAAATAAGGCTATTAATAGCCCTGAGATAAAATATTGTTGCCAAGATATTATACCATTGTATATTCTACGTTTTGTTTCTTGCATAGCAAGTACGTACATAATGATTGCAAAGGGGAAAAAGAACAAGGTTAGCCACCAATGGTCTGCAATGCTCTCATCGTGCCAACCCAGTGTTTTTTCTAGGAGTGTCCAGACAAGAAACATTACTGTGTAGATGATTGCCTACTTTAAATTCTATTTTTATATTTTTTAGAATCTTCATTTTCTTTAAATTTTTATCTAAATGGTAATATAGAAAAAATCCCGAAGTCTAAATATAGACTTCGGGATTTATCAATCTTTAATATTTCAGAAATACTACTCTGTCAACACCCATTCGCCTTTAGTAATTAAAGGGATAGCTTGCTTATACTTAACCTCTTTGGTATCGCCACTCATTACATGCTTGATAGTAACTTTGTCGTTACGCCCTATTTTAGGCATTTCGCGAGTGATAGTTTCTGTTACTTGCGCACGTTGCGGTTGTGTTTGTCCTGCAGCTCTAGATTGTGAAGCACGCTCATCAAGATTTTGAATTTCTGCTTTTTGTTCTTGAGTTTGTTCTCGCCTTACCTCACGAGCTTCTTGTATCTGCTGTTGATTCTCCTTAGGTAACTCTCCTTTAAACAAGAAAGATAATACTTCTTTATTTACCTTTTCAATCATCTTTTTAAACAACTCAAACGACTCAAATTTATAGATCAATAAAGGATCTTTCTGTTCGTGAACAGCTAATCGTACAGATTGCTTTAACTCATCCATCTTACGCAGGTGGGTTTTCCAAGAATCATCAATAATAGCAAG
>JALZVC010000073.1 GCA_023301205.1 Flavobacteriaceae bacterium | reverse complement strand
TTATTGCCTTTAAATTTTGAAATTTTTCTTGGCCGTTTGTCTTTGGTCGTTCGTCGTTTTTTTCAGTATGCACTCCTGCGTATTTCCTATTTTAAAAAAGTAAATTCCTATCTTAAAGCTCTTGTTTCACTTCTTCGAATCACTTTTTATATTTTCAAGTATCAATTTTGTCCACTGTGGCGCAATGTGTTCGGTTTTTAAATGTGCTATACTTTGTAGCGCATTAGATTTACAATGTAGTAAAAATTCGGGTTCATTGATCATTTTTGCAAAAGTATCCCCTAAGGCTTCTGCATCATAATTAGGGACGAGTAATCCATTTTCTCCTTGTGTGATAATTTCATTAGGGCCGCTTTTACAATCAACGGAAACGACTGGTGTTTGTTGCGATAATGCCTCAATTAGAACCATCGGAAAACCTTCGTAATGACTAGTTAGTGCCAAAAACTCTGCGTTTGCTACATAAGGTTGTATTTCTGGTGTAAAAGGAACTATGGTTACTGTTTTTTCAAGCCCAAGCGCAGTAATTTTTTCGCGAATGAAACTTTCGTCCGGACCATCTCCCATTATTTTTAGATGGATGTTTGTTTCAGCAATTTTAGAAGCTTTGTATCCTTCTAATAAAAGACTAAAGTTTTTTACGTTCTCTACCAAACGCCCTAGAAAAATAATGTACTTTTCTGCAAATGGGGAAGGAGAATCACTTGTCTTAAACTCTGGGATTGGGTTGTAGATTGTAATCGATTTTTTTGTAGAAAATGATGTGTTGATAGCTTCCGTAACCATATTCGCAACACTAACTATTTTAACGGCACGTTTAACCATTATTCTAGCAACAATTTTCTGTTTTGGAAAATATTGGTCTATTTTGTAACTATGGGTTACATAAACAACACGTTGCTTACGATAGATGTAATTAAGATAATACAATTCTTTTAATCCTGACTGTCTATTGCGATTATCAATGATGAGGTCAAATTGTTCATGCATCAAGTATTTCCGAAGTTGTTTAAAACGTTTAAACCTGCTTATGGTGCTATTCTGTTGGTCTTTAAGTTCCCCAAGATTGAATAGTTTTCCCGCAAAAGGATAATCTATGGCATTGGTTAGCGTTACTAAATGAACATCAAAACCTTGAGCAGCTAACATTTGCGACAATATAGCCGTCGAGCGTTCTGCTCCGCCTTTTGCGAGGGAGATCGTAACTATGCAAACTTTTATATGGCTATATTTGGACAACGGTAGCGTTATTGAGTCGCAAAGATATGAGAATACTTTTAGTAGGTGAGTACAGCAGATTGCATAATTCTTTAAAAGAAGGATTACAAGTGCTTGGTCACGAAGTTTTACTCATCTCTACCGGTGATTTCTTCAAGAAGTATCCAAGTGATATTTTGCTTACGCGAAAATATGACAGCGGCATACCTGCTAAGTTTAAAGTTGGTATTTATAAATTATTTGGAATAGATATTACCTCTAGAAGTATTAAAAATCAGTTTTTAAAACACCGTGAACAACTGAAAGGGTTTGACGTGGTGCAATTGATTAATGAAAGCCCGTTTACAATACAGCCAAAAGAGGAGATAGCAATTATCAACTTTTTAAGCGAGCACAATAAAAAGCTTTTTTTGTTATGTTGTGGTACAGATTATATAAGTGTCTCTCACGCTATGAGTGATGCACATCCATATTCTATATTTTCTGGGTATAAAGATGGTTCTTTCCCAAAAGAAAGGTTTTCGTCTATGACTAAATATGTAACCGCACCTTTTAAAGACTTGCACGATTTTATTTACAAGCGTATTTCTGGCGTGATAGCCTCAGATATGGATTATCATTTGCCTCTGCTGGATCATCCTAAATATTTAGGTTTAATTGCCAATCCCGTTAACCTATCGAGACTCACTATTCCAGAAAATAAAATGGGCGAACCCATTGTTATTTTTATGGGAATCAATAGAGGTAATTATCACACTAAAGGAATCTCTTATTTTGAAGCAGCACTAGAAATTATTAAAAAAAAATACAGCAATCGTGTTAAGATTGATGTGGTAGAAAATTTACCTTATACAGAATATATAGCGCGATATAATAAAGCGCACATTTTATTAGATCAAGTATTGGCCTACGATCAAGGCTATAACGCACTTGAAGCAATGGCAAAAGGGAAAGTGGTTTTTACAGGTGCTGAGGATGCCTTTGAAAAACAATACAAGCTAACGGCTCCAGTAGCAATTAATGCATTGCCAGATGCTACTCAGATTGTAAATGAGCTGAGTAAATTAATAGAAAGCCCAAACTTAATTACAGAAATAGGAAAGCGGGCAAAACAATTTGTTGTTGCGCATCACGACCACGTGAAGGTGGCTGGGGAGTATGTTGCTGTTTGGGGGGAGGTTTAGTAGCAGTAGCAATTTGAAGGGTGTCAGTATTATGAAAATTGTAGGTAACGATTTTTGTCAAACTGAGCCTGTCGAAGTGCATTCCCTGAAAATCTAAGCTTAATTAAATAATAGTCAATATTCGTCCATCGACAAGCTCAGGGTGACAATTATGTGAAATTAAGTGTAATGATTTTTTCTCAACGTGCTGAATATGATGGATGAAATTGATTTTATAGCAGATAATTCTAAAATAAATAAGAATCTAGCTCCTTCCCCAGCAGCTAAGTTTACTTAAATGGTCTTAACTATGTACTTCTGCGTTTCGGGGGAAGGTGGATTTTGGAACTTAAGTTTAATAAAACTGAATAATGTTCAACCCAAAATTCGGAAGGGGGACTTTGCACCCCAGAATAAAATACTACTCCTCAAAATCAAGCTTCGTTTTTCGAAGCTCAAAATTTTGCCCTAAGTACACTTTACGTACCATCTCATCTGCAGCTAGTTCTTCGGGCTTTCCGTGTTTTAAGATGCTTCCTTCAAACATAAGGTACGTTCTGTCTGTAATGGCAAGTGTTTCTTGTACGTTGTGATCGGTAATAAGAATACCAATGTTTTTGTTTTTAAGCCTTGCGATAATACGCTGTATGTCTTCTACGGCTACCGGGTCTACTCCTGCAAAAGGTTCATCTAGTAAAATAAAATTAGGGTCTGTGGCAAGTGCGCGCGCAATTTCTGTACGTCTGCGCTCACCACCACTTAATAAATCGCCTCTACTTTTACGAATATGGCCTAAACCAAACTCTTCTATAAGCGATTCCATTTTTGCGACTTGCTCTTTTTTAGAGAGTTTCGTCATTTGTAGTACACTTAAAATATTATCTTCAACGCTTAATTTTCTAAATACAGAGGCTTCTTGAGCAAGATAGCCTATGCCGCTTTGGGCACGTTTATACATAGGGTATTTGGTAATTTCTGCTCCATCTAGTGTAATGCTACCGCCGTTGGGTTTAATTAAACCAACAATCATATAAAACGAAGTGGTCTTTCCTGCACCGTTAGGACCCAAAAGTCCGACAATCTCTCCTTGATTTACTTCTACAGTAATGCCTTTAACGACCTTTCGACCTTTATAGGATTTCATTAAATTTTCTGCTTTGAGTTTCATGTTTACTGCCCGTGAAAACGGGTAACTTTTATTATTTCGTTTATGTAGAGATAAATATTTTAGTCTTTTATAACGGCTGTATGTTTAATCTAAACGTTAAAAATACCATTAAAGTTTCCGAAGTGAAAATTACTTTTTCTGCGCTTCTAGTAAATCCCAGTATTCGTAGGCTCTACGTAGATGCGGTACGACGATGGTTCCGCCAATTAACAGCGATATACTCATCGCTTCTAATAACTCATCTGTTGTGATATTAAGTTCGCTACACGCTTCTAAATGGTATTTTACACAATCATCACAACGCAACACAAGCGAGTTGCCTAGTCCTAAAAGCTCTTTGGTTTTTTTGGTGAGTGCACCCTCAGTATAGGCATTGGTATCAAGGTTAAAAATACGTTTTACAATCTTGTTGTTGTCTTCAAGAATGCGGTCGTTCATTTTAGCACGATAGGCATTAAATTCTTCAATTTTATTCATCTGAATGCG
>JALZVC010000072.1 GCA_023301205.1 Flavobacteriaceae bacterium | reverse complement strand
TCTTGTAATAGCTTCTTTATATTCTACTTGTGGCTGTCCTTGGTTTACCTCAACATTAAACTCACGCCTAAGTCTATCTACAATTACGTCTAAGTGCAATTCACCCATTCCAGAAATAATAGTCTGACCTGAAGCTTCGTCTGAACGCACTGTAAAGGTAGGATCTTCTTCTGCTAGCTTACCTAAACCAATACCCAGCTTATCTACATCAGCCTTAGTCTTAGGCTCCACAGCGATACCAATTACTGGATCTGGAAAGTCCATAGATTCTAAAACGATAGGATGATCTTGATCAGTTAATGTATCTCCTGTTTTAATAGATTTAAATCCAACAGCAGCACCAATATCTCCCGCCTCTATATAATCAATTGCATTCTGCTTGTTAGCGTGCATTTGATAGATACGTGAAATACGTTCTTTCTTACCTGAACGATTGTTTAAAACATAAGAACCAGCGTCTAAACGACCAGAGTATGCTCTAAAAAATGCCAAACGCCCTACAAAAGGATCTGTAGCAATCTTAAAAGCTAAAGCAGCGAATGGCTCCTTCACACTTGGCTTTCTAACTTCTTCTTCTTCTGTATCTGGATTTACACCCACAATACCTTCCTTATCCATAGGAGAAGGCAAGTAACGACATACAGCATCTAAAAGAAACTGAACACCCTTATTTTTAAAGGCAGAACCACAAATCATTGGAATAATAGCCATATCCATTACAGCAGCCCTAAGCGCAGCATGCACTTCCTCTTCTGTAATAGAATTTTCATCTTCCATATACTTTTCAAGCAAATTCTCATCATACGCAGCCACCTCTTCAATAAGAAGACCTCTGTATTTTCTTGCTTCCGCTTTTAATTCTTCTGGAATTTCAATAACATCAAAAGTTGCCCCTTGAGTTTCGTCATGCCATACAATTGCACGGTTTTTCACTAAATCTATAATACCTTTAAAATCTTCTTCGTCACCAATATTTAAAACGATTGGCACCGCGTTAGACTTCAACATATCTTTTACTTGTTGACAAACTCCTAAAAAGTCTGACCCTTGACGGTCCATTTTATTAACAAAACCAATTCTAGGCACTTTATAGTTATCCGCTAGTCTCCAGTTTGTTTCAGATTGCGGCTCAACACCATCTACTGCACTAAATAAGAAAACTAAACCGTCTAACACACGTAATGACCTGTTTACCTCTACGGTAAAATCAACGTGACCAGGTGTGTCAATAATATTAAAATGATAATCCATTGTATCTGGAGTCGCCTCAGCATTCTCCATAGGGAACTTCCAAGTACAAGTTGTTGCAGCAGAAGTAATTGTAATCCCTCTTTCTTGCTCTTGCTCCATCCAGTCCATTGTTGCAGCACCATCATGTACTTCACCAATTTTATGTGATACTCCTGTATAGTAAAGAACGCGCTCTGTTGTTGTAGTTTTACCCGCATCAATATGGGCAGCAATTCCTATATTTCTTGTGAATTTTAAATCTCTTGCCATTACTATTAGAATCTAAAGTGTGAGAATGCTTTATTTGCTTCGGCCATTTTGTGCGTATCAGTACGCTTTTTTACGGCAGCACCTTCTTCTTTACTTGCTGCAAGAATTTCTGCTGCTAGTTTTTGAGCCATTGACTTCTCATTACGCTTACGAGCGAAACCTATCAACCACTTCATTGCAGTAGATATTTTACGGTCTGCACGTATTTGCATCGGTATTTGGAACGTTGCTCCACCTACACGACGACTACGCACTTCTACGTGAGGCATTACATTAGACAAGGCATCTTTCCAAGTTTCTAATGCAGTCTTCTCATCGTCTGTTTTCTTTTCTTCTACGATATCAATTGCATCGTAAAAAACTTTAAAAGCCGTTGACTTCTTACCATCCCACATCATGTTATTAACAAAACGTGTTACCAGTTGATCATTAAATCTTGGATCTGGCAAAAGCGGTCTTTTTTTGGCTGCTCTTTTTCTCATTTCTTCGTTTTAAATAAGTTTAAAATTACTTCTTTGGGCGTTTTGCACCGTACTTAGATCTACGTTGTGTTCTTCCGTCGACACCCGCGGTATCTAAAGCTCCACGAACAATGTGGTATCTAACTCCTGGCAAATCTTTTACCCTTCCACCTCTAACCAATACTATCGAGTGTTCTTGTAGATTGTGTCCTTCACCACCGATGTAAGCGTTTACCTCTTTTCCATTTGTCAACCTTACACGCGCTACTTTACGCATTGCTGAGTTAGGTTTTTTAGGAGTAGTGGTATATACACGCGTACAAACTCCGCGGCGTTGCGGGCACGAATCCAAAGCAGCCGATTTAGACTTCTTGGTTATTTTGGTCCTTCCTTTTCGTACTAATTGTGAAATAGTTGGCATATAATATCCTTGTTACTATTAATTAAATCTATTTTCCCCATAATTAGGGCGTGCAAAAATATAAATATTTCTCTATTAAACCAACACATTGAAACTTATTTTTTACACTTTTTAAATAAACATTTATTTTATAT
>JALZVC010000071.1 GCA_023301205.1 Flavobacteriaceae bacterium | reverse complement strand
GCTGCTACTACGCGAACATCTACTTTAATATCTCTGTCGCTCCCTACACGTTGCACTTTATTTTCTTGCAAGGCACGCAATACTTTTGCTTGTGCAGAAAGGCTCATATCTCCTATTTCATCTAAGAAAATAGTACCACCATTAGCAGCTTCAAACTTACCTGCTCTCTCTTTATTTGCCGAAGTAAATGCTCCCTTTACGTGACCAAAAAGTTCACTTTCTATCAATTCGCTAGGTATTGCGGCGCAATTCACCTCAATCATTGGGCCTTTAGAGCGATCACTTTTTTGATGGATCCAGTGGGCTACTAACTCTTTACCAGTACCATTAGGTCCCGTGATAAAAACTCTGGCTTCTGTTTGCGCCACTTTTTCTATCATTTCTTTGATTTGATTGATCCCTTCAGAGTTGCCAATCATCTCGTACTTCTTGCCTACTTTTTTCTTTAAACGCGTATTTTCCACGACCAGCTCATTTCGGTCTAAAGCAATACGTACGGTATTTAAAAGCCGATTGAGGTCTGGTGGTTTAGATATATAATCAAAAGCGCCCAAACGCATCGTATTTACGGCAGTATCAAGGTCTCCGTGACCAGAAATCATTACCATAGGTGTTTCTGGCTTTATTTTTTTAACCGCCTCCAGCACCTCAACACCGTCCATTTTTGGCATTTTTATATCACAGAGTACAAGATCAAAATCTTCTTTTTTAATGAGCTCTATTCCCGCAAGTCCGTCCTCAGCTTCAGTCACTTGATAAGCACTGTTTTCTTCAGATAAAATTTTACCAAGCACTCTTCTAATTGCTGCTTCGTCTTCTATGATAAGTATTTTAGGCATTTTTATATTTTAAAAATTAAATTTTATAAGCGTATTCCTGTCCTTTATGCAATGGTTGTTAAATTAGTACAGATAAAGACTAGCATTAAGCTTTTAATCAACACTACTTTGCTGTAAAAGAGTTAAATAAATGTACATCTCTTTGCGGGAAAGGTATGGTAACATTATGCTCTCTAAACAAACGATCAATTTTAAATCGTACCGCGCTTTTAACGAAAGGATCTGTAAAACTATCACTTATAAAAAAGAACACAGAAAAGTCCAGGCTAGAATCTCCAAAATTTTCAAAAAGCACAAATGGTTTTGGGCTTTTTAAAATTCCTTTTTGTTCTTCTAAACTTTCTAATAATAATTTCTCTACTAAAGCTGTGTCACTACCATAAGCCACGCCAACACTAATAGATTCTCGTGTTGTTTTTCTATTTTGCGTGTAATTATAAATCACCTGCGAAATGAAAAAATGATTAGGGATAATAATAATTTTATCATCCCTAGTAATGGCACGCGTTGTTCTTAATTTTATTTCGATAACCCGACCTACTTTGCCGTCTGCCTCAATAATATCGCCCACTAGTAATGATTTATCTAAAATGATAAAAATACCACCTATTACATCTTGAAAAAGCTCCTGTAGCGCGAGACCTAAACCTATAAATAGCGCGGCTGATGCGGCTAAGAACGGGGTTACATTAACTCCTGCAAAACTGAGTATTGCAAAAAACACAATAATATAAGCTAGGTATTTGATAAACTTAAAAACACTAACAAACTTTAGCTTGTCTGTGTCCCCCATCTTTCGGGTAAATAAACTACGTATCCATTTTAGAACTACACCTGTAAAGAAATAAGACGCTACTAAAAGAATAAGAAGCCCAATGGTAAGCCGTATCTCGTGGTCTTCTGTGCCAAAGGTAAAACCTACATCTAAAAACTGCTTAATAGCCGTCCAGATATCTTCTCTTACAACTTCTTCTATTTTATCTACTACTTTTTCTTGCACTTAGTTTTAATATTTTAACCACTTTAAAAGTTCTTTGTAACTGGCTTTTTTACCATACATTAATATACCAACGCGGTAAATTTTTGCAGCAAACCAAACGGTGCCTATAAATGTAGCAAATAAAATGACTACAGACAGTATCTGTTGCCAAATAGGTACCCCAAAAGGAATACGCATTAACATTACCACTGGGGAGGTAAACGGTATAAAAGAAAATACTTGCGCTATTGTACCGTGTGGGTTATCCATTACGGTAAAAGCACCAACATACACTCCCAGAATTAAGGGTAGTAATATAGGCATCATAAATTGTTGGGTGTCTGTCTCATTATCTACCGCGGCACCAATAGCGGCATATAAAGAAGCATAGAGCAAATACCCCCCTATAAAAAATAGCAAGAACATAATCACAAGGTTTAATAATGGTAAATTATTAATCTCCATCATAAGAGTTGCTATTTTATTTTCAACACCACCCTCACCTGCAACCTGTGCAAGCGCATCTTGCTGCGGGGTTTGCATTGCGTTTAAATCAATCCCGAAAATTAAAGGCACTATCGCCATTAACACACTTATTAAAATGGTCCACATTAAAAACTGAGTAACTCCAGCTAAAGAAGTACCAATAATTTTTCCTAAAAGCAATTTCATCGGTTTTACAGAAGAAACAATTACCTCAATAATTCTACTTGTTTTTTCTTCGATCACGCTTCTCATAATCATATTTCCGTAGATGATAATGAACATAAATAATAAGTATCCAGCAAGACCTCCAAAAATTAATTTTATTATAGACCCTTCTTTTGAAGTCTCTTCACCTTTATAGGTTTCTTGATTTGCATTAATAGAAATGCGCATCTCTTCTATAAGTTTAGGATCAATATCTGCTTGTTTATACTTGACTAATCTCGCCTCTTTTTCAAGAATATTTTCAATATCAATCATTAAACTTGGTGAAGGCGAGTCTTCAGAATAAAAAGTGATTTGTTTTGCAACGGCATCAATGTTAGCTGCTTTTGGGATATATAACAACCCATCACTTTCCGCTTCTTCAGATTGTTTTTTTAGCTCATCAAGGGTTTTACCGCTAACATACGTATATGTTGTATTCTCCGTACTTTCAAAATTAGTACTAAAATACCCACTCTCATCTAAAATTGTGATTTCTCTTGCAGTATTTTTATTTAGAGTTGTTAGATACCCTACTAACGAAAATACTCCAACCATAATAATGGGCGTTAAAAACGTCATTATGATAAAGGACTTATTACGCACCTTTGTTAAATACTCTCGCTCTATAATTAATTTAAGATGATTCATAATACGTTATGCTTTAGTTGTTTTTATTTACCGTTTCTATAAATATGTCGTTTGCAGATGGGATCACTTCATTAAAGTGTGTGATATGCCCTAAGTTCGCTAAATACTGTAACAAGTCATTTGAAGATGTACCTTCTTCCATTTTAATTCTGTATTTCAGATCCTCGTTAATACTCTTAAATGACGCAGGCGTAACGCTAAATTTCTCTTTCAATAGACCAGATGCCTCGTTTGGGTTAACTGGTATTAAACCAACATCAAAGGTGTTGTTTTGATAAGCTCTTTTAATGTCAATTAACTTCCCATCTAGAATTTTCTTAGACCTATTGATAAGTGCAATATGGTCGCACATTTCTTCTACAGACTCCATACGGTGTGTAGAAAAAATAATGGTCGCACCATCATCTCTTAATTTTAAGATTTCATCTTTGATAAGGTTTGCATTGATAGGATCAAAACCACTGAAAGGCTCATCAAATATGAGAAGTTTAGGCTCATGTAATACGGTTACCACAAATTGAATTTTTTGTGCCATACCTTTAGAAAGCTCTTGTATTTTTTTATCCCACCAATCTCCTATTTCTAGTCGATTAAACCAATATTTAAGCTTCGCCTTCGCTTCTGTCTTAGATAAGCCTTTTAATTGTGCGAGATAAAGTGCTTGCTCCCCTACTTTCATAGATTTATACAAGCCTCGTTCTTCAGGAAGATATCCTATATTTTGAATATGACTGGGTTGCAATGGTTCTCCATCAAGAATCACTTTTCCTTGATCTGGCATAGTGATTTGATTGATAATCCTTATTAAAGTGGTTTTACCCGCCCCATTAGGGCCTAGCAAGCCAAAAACGCTCCCTTTAGGGACTTCAATACTTACATTATCTAACGCTGTAAATTCTCCAAAATTTTTACTAATATTTTGGGCGACTAAAAGTTTATCCATTTCGTGTTGGTTTTGGTAAAATATTATTTACTCTCAAATAGTATAGCAGTGCATTAGTAGCAAAAAACTACTTCGTGTTACACAGAAGCCACACAAAGATATTCTATAGAAACGCAAAACCCACCTTAAAATTTATATTTTAAGGTGGGAAAAAAAATTGCTATGAAAAAGAAAAATTATCAGTTATAAATAACCGATAGTCAAATATAACAAAATATTTTAAACTTAACGTTTTTTTAAGAAAACATGTCTTTTACTTTTTCAAAAAACGATTTATCCTCTGTTTCTGGCTTAGGTTGGAAGTGTTCATCCTCACTCATTTTTTCAAAAAACTCTTTTTGTTCTTTGCTCAATGTTTTTGGTGTCCAGACATTTACATGAACTAATAAATCTCCTGTACCGTATCCATTTATACTTGGTATCCCTTTATTTCTAAGCCGTAAAATCTTACCGCTCTGTACACCTGGATCAACTTTAATACGCACTTTACCCGTAACAGTGTCTATTTCTTTTGAGCTACCTAATGCTGCATCACTAAAACTAATGTACAAGTCATAATGTAAATTATCACCCTCTCTAGACAAACTTTCGTGTGGCAACTCTTCTATAGCAACAAGAAGATCTCCTGCAATACCATTACCTGGTGCATCATTACCTTTACCCGTCACTTTAAGTTGCATACCATCTACAACTCCTGGCGGTATCTTAATAGATACCGTCTCTTCTGTAGAGAGCATACCATTTGCATCTGCGTTTGTAGGTCTATTGTCAATCATTTGACCAGAACCTCCACAAGTGCTACATGGCGCAGAAGTTTGCATCCTACCCAATATAGTATTTTGTATTCTAGTTACTTGCCCAGCACCATTACAAGTACTACACGTATTATAAGTAGTACCCGCTGCAACCTTCTTCCGTTTTACTTTTATTTTTTTCTCTACACCGTTTGCAATTTCTTCTAGTGTAAGTTTAAGACGCACTCTTAGGTTGCTTCCTTTAACCATACGACGACCTCCACCACCGCCAAAGCCTCCAAAACCACCTCCGCCGCCTCCGCCAAAGATGTCACCAAACTGACTAAAGATATCGTCCATGTTCATACCGCCACGGCCGCCACCAAAACCACCGCCACCTCCGCCTTCAAAGGCTTGGTGTCCATACTGGTCATAACGAGCTTTCTTATTAGGATCACTTAAAACCTCATAAGCTTCTGCTGCTTTTTTAAACTTTTCTTCTGCCGTAGCATCTCCCGGATTTTTGTCTGGGTGATGTTCAATCGCTTTTTTGCGATATGCTTTTTTAATTTCTGCAGCAGTAGCTCCTTTAGAGATGCCTAATATGTCGTAAAAATCGTCTTTCATATAAATTGCCCGTGAAGACGGGTAGTTGTTTTTTAGATTGAAATCACTAAGGTTTCATTAAGATTGTCCAATCACTACTTTTGGGTAACGGATAATCTTATCGCCTAATTTATACCCTTTTTCAATGACATCTATGATTTTCCCTTTCATATCATCACTTGGTGCTGGTATTTGTGTAATCGCCTCGTGTAAATCTGCATCAAATAAATCTCCTGCATTTGTTTCACTTGCCTCAAGACCTTTCTGCTTAACAGCTTCACTAAGTTTATTACTTATAAGCTGCATACCTTGTACGTGCACATCCTCACTCTCATCACTAAACTCTTTTAAGGCGCGATCAAAATCGTCAAGAACTGGCAATATAGATACCATTACATCTTGTCCTGCTGTCTTAAAAAGCTCTATACGCTCCTTCATTGTGCGTTTTTTATAATTCTCAAATTCAGCAAAAAGTCTTAAATAGCGCTCTTTCTCTCCTTCTAACTTACCCTCTAAAACCGCAATAGGATCTATTTCTATCAATTCTTGATCTTCAGTTTCAATTGCACTCTCGTCATTATCGTTTTCTAAAGTGCTTTCAAGATTAGCATTGTCTACTGCTTCTTCTACAATTTCATCTTTTATTTCTTTCTTACTCATAGTAAAATGTGTCTAAAATATTTTGTTTCGAGAATGCAAAAGTACTGCCATTTGTAGATAATTTGTCAAAATGTCACCTACTTATTTTTAATATTTCTTTAAGAGAAAACAAAATCAACTCAATTACTTTTACAACGAAACAATTAAATATCTAACATGAAAAAAATTATCAAAACAAGCGTTTTAGCTTTACTATTAATTACAGGAGTAAGCTCTTGTAAAGATGCTAAACAAGCAGAGGCAGAAAAAGAAGTAGCTATGGCTGCAGCGACAGCATTAAATTATAACGTGGATACTACAAAATCTATGATCAACTGGGTAGGCAAAAAACCTACAGGGTCTCATATGGGTACCATTTCCTTAACAGAGGGAACCTTATCAGTTTTAGATAAAAATGTACAAGCTGGGACTTTTGTTATCGATATGACCTCTATAGCGGCAACAGATTTAGAAGGTAGAGGAAAAGCAGGACTTGAAGCTCACCTTAAAGGTACTGTGGAAGGTAAAGAAGGAGATTTTTTTAATGTAAACAAATATCCAAACGGAAACTTTAAAATAACGAAGGTAACAGGAGAAAATGGAAAGGCTACAGTGAGCGGTAATCTTACGTTATTAAATCAAACACATAACGTAACTTTTCCTGCAACAGTTTCTTTTCCTGGGAATACTATGTTCTTAAAAAGTGAGCCTTTTATGATTGATAGAACACAATGGGGAATCAACTTTCAATCAAAAAGTATTTTTACTGATATCGGTGAAAAATTCATCAATGATGAGATTGAGTTAACGGTAGAATTACATGCAGCAATGTAGTAAACTCAGTTATTAAGTTTAATTAAAATAAGACAGCTAAAAATAGCTGTCTTATTTTTTTGGCACTAATTGATCTAGCGCACTGTCAATGTCTGAATGGTGAAAAACAAAATTTGCTGCTTGCAATTTTGCCGGACTTACTAATTGCCCATCGACAACAAGTGTAGCCATCTCGCCCAATACAAACTTTAAAGCAAAACCAGGTACATTGGGCAACCAAATAGTTTTGTCATAACGTGCTGCAATTTTCTTTGTCAATGTATAATTTTTAATAGGTGTAGGAGCGACTGCATTATAGACACCCGCTAAATGATCGTTTACTATAAACGAATACACACCAACAACATCATCTATATGAATCCAAGATAAATACTGTTTACCAGAACCAATTGAAGCCCCAGCGCCCATAGTAATCGGTTTTTCTATTTTAGGATACGCACCTTCTTTTGAATCTAGCACAACTCCCGTACGTACTTTTGCAACCGTAATACCTAACTCAGAAAATTTATCTGCGGCTTCTTCCCAAACCGTCACTACTTTTCCTAAAAAATCATCGGCAACCTCTGTAGACTCTTCTGTATATAATTTTGACTCAGAGGGAGGATAAATACTTATACCACTTGCAGAAATAAAATGACTAACCTTATGTTCTATTTTTTGTAACCCATCAAATAATACTTGAGCGGTGTTTATTCTACTGTCTAAAATTTCTTGTTTGTAGGTATCAGTCCAACGTTTTGCTACTGTCGCTCCTGCCAGATGCACAATACTTGTCACCCCTTTAAAAGCATCAAGGTCAATTTCATTTTCTGAAGGGTTCCATAAAAAACCTTTCTTTTTTTCTTCGGAAATTATCGCTGCTTCTCTAGTGGTCAAATAATGCACCGTGATACCACGAGCAATTAATAATTTTGTAAGTGAAGTACCTATTAGCCCTGTTGCTCCGGTTATTAAAACAGTCATTATTTTTTATTTTGAAAGTACTCAAATCAAGGGAAAACAACACACAATTAACGGAAGTTTAGCAGTTTTAAGAAATTAGAATCCTATTTAAAATTAGACAGCATTACTTTTAAAATCTCTGCGGAAATTTTCTTGTTTTAAAAACTATGCTTTTGTTGCTCTAAGCATTTCGCGTTTTACTGGTGGGCCAGGAAGACGTTCTACAATAAAACCGCAACTTTCCATCGCACGACGCGCACTCCCCTTTGCGGCATAGGTAACAAGTACGCCTCCTTTTTTCAATGCTGCGTACATTATTTTAAAGATAGGTTCTTCCCATAATTCTGGTTGGACTCTAGAACCGAAAGCGTCATAATAAATGACATTATAAGCGTCTTGATCTGTAATATCTGCAAAAAGCTGTTTTCTCTTTTCTAGCTGAAATGTACTAGAAATTTCTGATGCAGTCTCCCAAGGAGTCTCATGCATTTTTAAAAAAGCTGTGGGTGATTCTTGTAGCATTTCAGAATAATTAACACTCTTAATTTCTTGATTTGATAGCGGGTATGCCTCAACCCCGGTATAATGGATAGGAACGTTTCTAGTGTTAGACTCTAGCAATGTTAAAAAAGCATTAAGTCCAGTGCCAAAACCTATTTCTAAAACAGAAACAGGACTAACATCTGTATTAGTCTCTATAAAATGAACTAAACCCGTTTGTATATATACGTGTACAGCCTCATTAATAGCACCGTGTTTTGAGTGATATTGTTCATCCCATTCTGTGAGCTGTATGCTAGAAGAACCGTCGCCTGTGGTAATAATTTTTCTTTCCAAAATAATTATTTTCGTTGTAAAAGCACCCCGTTAGAAGTGACAGAAAGTGTACGTTTAGGTAGAGTAATGGCTAAAATTTCTTCTTCCGTTTTACCTGCATCTTCTGCATAATGACGTTGATCATCAACACTCATTTCTTCTACAAAAGCAACACCTTCAACTACAACTTCATCACCAGTAATATCTTTAGGCATAAAAAAACCATAATTCTTAAATTTTACCATAGCTTCATCTTCGCCCATATCAAGACGCATCCAGCATCCCATACTTGCACATACGGCTTTTACGCCAGATGTAAATTTTACAGGAACTGTATCACCTGGCTTCAAGTTTGAAAATTTTTCAATCATTTGTTCTTTTGTCATCACTTTATCTGCAGAAACCGCATCGCCAAAAGATTCATAATTCATTGCTATCTCCTTAGTCTCATTTTTATTGGCATCCTTTTTTACGGTGGTGTCGCAAGAAGAAGTTATTGTTAAAATTGTAAATAATAGCACTAATAATTTCATGGTTGTTATTTTCTTAATATTAAATCGACCTATAATATACTGTAAATTTATTAAATTTCAGTCGTTTTACGAACCTTAAAAAATGACTATTTTTGCCGTTTAAACCAAACCTAACATGATTACAAAAGAAAACTCACACCTCGTTGTAAATAAAGCAGAGAAGTCCCGTATAAATGAAGTAGATTTTGACAACTTGACCTTTGGTAATATATTTTCAGACCATATGTTTGAGTGTGATTATAAAGATGGTAAATGGCAAAAACCAACAATTAAACCTTATGGTTTATTAACGATATCTCCAGCAGCAAAAGTTTTTCATTATGGACAAGCTGTCTTTGAAGGAATGAAAGCGTTTAAAGATGATGCAGGAGATGTATTTCTTTTTAGACCAGAAAAAAACTTTGAACGTATTAACAAGTCATCAAAAAGGATGGCTATCCCAGAATTCCCTAAAGAATACTTTTTTGACGCTTTACATACTATATTAAACTTAGATAAGCAATGGGTGCAAAAAGGAGACGGCAACTCTTTATATATCCGTCCATTTGCGATAGCTACTCAAGTAGGAGTTTCTGCCTCACCTTCTGACCAATATAAGTTTATGATTTTAATGTCTCCAGTGCAAGCGTATTACACCAGAGATGTTAAGGTAATTATCGCACAAGAATACAGCCGTTCTGCAAATGGCGGTGTGGGAGCAGCAAAAGCAGCTGGTAATTATGGCGCACAATTTTACCCAACTAATCTTGCAAAAGAAAAAGGGTACGATCAGGTAATCTGGACGGATGCAGATGAACACAAGTATATTGAAGAAGCAGGGACGATGAATGTCTTTTTTAGAATCAATGATACTTTAATTACCGCACCAATAAGCGATCGTATTCTTGATGGTGTCACCCGTAACAGCGTTCTTGCTCTTGCTGAGCGCAATGGCATCAAAACAGATATTCGCAGACTTACAGTTGACGAGCTTGTTGCCGCAGCAAAAGATGGCTCACTTAAAGAAATTTTTGGTAGTGGTACGGCAGCAGTAATAAGTCCTGTTAGTGATTTCTGTTACAACGACATAGACTACAC
>JALZVC010000070.1 GCA_023301205.1 Flavobacteriaceae bacterium | reverse complement strand
ACTATTAGTTTTTTTATTTTGTAAAAGGATACCCTTCTTGTTTAATAAAAGACTTGGGGTATTTTTCATCTTCATCAAAACCTAGTTCAATATCCTTGCCATTATGCGGTATATGATCTGTTTTAAATAGATAATCCCATATACTGAGGGTTAAACCATAATTAGCACCGTGTTTTTTATCTTCTGGGAGGACTTTAGCGTGATGCCAAATATGCATTTTAGGATTGTTAAATACATATTTTAAAATACCGTAATCCCAACCTAAATTGGCGTGATTTAAATGACCTACCGTTAATGAAAAAAAGTGTACAATGGCTACTTGCTCTACTTGAAATCCACCAATAATGGCAAGAGGAATATACAATATGGATTTGTATACAATAGGTTCCATCCAGTGATAGCGAAGGTGTGCTGCAAAACCCATTTCTTTTACAGAGTGATGCAGTTTATGAAAATTCCAGAGAAAAGGGATGCGATGCAGCAAGCGATGTGTATTCCATTGCACAAAATCTGAGATCACAAAAAATATGAATAATCCTACTCCAAAAGGGAGTGCATTTAAGTCTAATAATTGAAAATTAGCTACGTTTAAATCCAATAAGCCTAGTGTGTCATTAAATAATGTTTCTGCAGTATTGGATAGAAAGATGAGTACAATTAAATTTAATAAAAAGAAATTGAAAAACATATAAAACAAATCAAGCCAAAATTCTTTTCTGAATATTTTTTGATTCTTTCGCCAAGGGAAGACAATCTCTAAACCCCAAACTAAAAGCGAAACAATTATTAATCCATAGAAGTAGTTTTCCCAATGGAATGAGGTAATCTCGCTTATGAGATAATTAAAATACCCTTGATACGAGTTTTTGAATATGTCAAGGTATTTATTCATAAAGTAAAGCGTATTGTTTGCGTAAATAGAACCTGTAAATTACAAAATAGTTTCCAGTAATTTATACACTAAGGCGCTCATAATTGCTGCAATGGGAAGCGTAAGTACCCAAGAAAGTAAAATTTTTGAAATCATTTTTACGTCTGCTTTTTTTGTAACCGTACCTATTCCAAAAATAGATCCTACAGAAACGTGGGTTGTAGATACTGGTAAGCCATGTATACTTGCTGTTGTTACTAGTAATCCTGTAATCATGTTTGCAGTAAAACCTTGCCCGGGATTCATAGGTGTAATCTTTTTACTCATGGTAATCCCTACTTTTTTAGCATTCATAAGCCCCCCAATTGCCATTGTTATCGCTACAGCAATCATTCCCCATTTTATATCTATCGCATTAATGATAATTAATAAGCCTACAATCTTTGGAGTGTCATTTAAACCTCTTGCAAAACTTACAATACCAGCACTTATAAAATGTAATGTGTCTAATAATTTTTGACACTCGATACCTAAAAAGACTCCTTCGTACTTTTCTTCACAATCATTTGTACAAGAAGTTTTTTCTTTAATTTGTTTATCAATCACACAAGTACAGCCAGATTTTGTTACTTTTAGTTGTTTTCGAAGAAATCGAAATAAAATATAGGTAATAAAGCTTAAAACTGCCGCCATAAAAGGGCTAAGGATAAGAGGGATTAAAAAAACCCTCCCTAGTTTAGTAAAATTAAAATCTGCTCCAATTGCCATGACACCTGCGCCAAATAATGCGCCCACTAGACCATGCGTAGTAGAAATAGGCATTCCAATTTTTGTGGCTAAGAGTACTGTTATTCCTGCTCCAAGTGCAATAGATATTGCAAAAATTGGGTTTTGAATAAGGTCATCTGGAACCAATCCTTTTCCTGAAAAATTTTTAACTAATGTCTCAGCTAAGAAAATTGCAGCTATTGAACCAGCAAATGTGGTTATTGTTGCCCAGTTTATTGCTTTTTTGTAATTGGTGGTTCCACTACCAAAAAGGGTAGCGACGCCTTTAAAATTATCATTAGCGCCATTGCTATACGCAAGAAAACACGCGGCAATAAAAAGAACAGCAAATATCATAAATCTGAAATTAAGTTAATGTATCTATCTAATTAGGTACCATTTTTTAATTTTTAAAAAAGTACTTTAATTAGCAACAGCCACCGCCGTCATAATGAAATGTAGATTCACTAAAATAAATATCATCTCTTCCTAACTCTTTTAAAGCTCCAGCTGTTTTATCGCAAATTGCTAGGGGTTGATTTTTTAATAAAATATGCCCTAAACCATCATCAAAAAAATCTTCATCCCCGTAATATATTGCAGCTTTACCAGTAAAAATACAAGGCCCATCCTCTGGCATTGGATCTTTTATCGCGGCTACTTCTATAGATTCTATATAGATAAGCTCCTCTGTTGGGTAATTCTTAGTGTCTAGTATTCTGTATGGTTTTCTTGCTCTAATTTCAATAGTCCCAAAACCTACGTCTGTTAAGGCTTTAACGTATTCTGCAATAGGTAAACTACCACTTAAACATAAAGCTCTTAAGCGATCATCATCTCGCAAGGTTTGATTCATCTCTTGTTCGCAGGTAGGGTCACTCATTACAAGTTTTCCGTGTGGTTTAAGCACACGATACATTTCTTCTATGGCTTTTTTTAAATCTTCTGCTTTAAAGATGTTAAATAAGCAATTTTGAGCAGCTACATCAATTGAATTGTCTTCTACAGGTAAGTTAAGTGCATCTCCTTTTTTAAGAGCTACAAAGTCGCTTTTAAACCAATCATTTTGTTCTTCTGCAATTTTAAAGTTCTTTTTAGAAGCTTCAAGCATTTCATCTACTACATCTACACCTACAACACCTCCTTTTTCACGATTAAAATAAGCGAATTGTAACAACTCCATGCCGCCTCCTACTCCTACGTAAAGCATTTTTGGGTTGTTTGATAAATCACGAGCATGAACAGTGCTACCACAGCCGTAATTCATCTCTTGCATGATTTTAGGTATTGTCAAACCTGGAAGTTCCCAGATAGGATTCGTAGTACAGCATAATCCAACATCTGGTGTTAAGGCTGCTTCTTTATATAAATCGTTAGTCGCATCTAAATAACTCATAAGTATTGCCCGTAAAGTGGGAGTTCTTTT
>JALZVC010000069.1 GCA_023301205.1 Flavobacteriaceae bacterium | reverse complement strand
CCTATCACCATAAAGACGATTGCAAATATTTTTAACTTACTAGGTAGCGTATACATATCTTAGCTATTCTTTGTATTCTTTATTAGTGTGTGTCTGTATGATCTTCCTCTAACATTTCTGGTTCAGCCATTGCATCACCAGTTAAAAGCATTTGAGAAGCATCAACTTCGCTCATTTTTTTAGGCTCCACAATTGGCCTACCTTCTAAAGCTGCTTTTAGGTTCATTACGTGTTGTGTAATTTGCCATCTTTCTTCCTCGTTTGTTTGAGAAGCATAAGAACCCATAGTGTTTAAACCATACATCTGTACGTGGTAGACAGCACCTTCGGTAATCAATCTTCCTTCGGCAGCATAACTTGGTATACCCAAGAACTTCTCTCGTTGTGCAAGAATCCCTATTCCGTCTCCTTTATCTCCGTGACATACCGCACAATAAACAGTGTACAAATTTTTCCCAGAAGCTAGACTTTCCTCTGTGTATTCTAAAGGATTCTTGAGTTCTGCTTTTGCTCTTGCAATATCTTCTGGAGTGTTTGTATAGTCATAAGGTTGAAACCCTCTAGGGATAGTACCTTCTACTGGTAATTTTGCCGCTTGACCATTTTCAAAAGCCTCTATATTATATTCACCATAAGTTTCATAACCTACAGGCGAATACATATTAGGCATATACTGATAGTTAGGCTCCAAGTCATTTTTACACGAAACCATCGCTATAAGTGCGATAAGCGCAACTCCTATGTTTCCTATTTTTCTCATCTTAGTGATCATCTTCAGATTCTACTATATTTATTTCTACTGCTCCAGTATCATAAAAGAAATTTGACATTTCTTCAAGATCATTGTTACCAGCATCTATTGCCATTAAAAAATGGTCATCTGTCGTTCTTACATCCGGGTTTTCGGCTTTCTTAAAAGGCCATAATTTACTTCGCATATAAAAGGTAATTACCATTAAATGCGCCGCAAAGAAAACTGTTAATTCAAACATAATAGGCACAAACGCTGGCATATTTTCGATGTAACTAAAACTAGGCTTACCTCCAATATCTTGTGGCCAGTCTTCAATCATGATAAAATTCATCATCGTAATTGCTACCGACAATCCTACAAGTCCATACATAAATGATGTGATGGCAATACGTGTAGGTTCAAGGCCCATTACTTTATCTAGCCCGTGTACCGGAAAAGGTGTGTACACCTCTGCGATATGGTAATGTTTAGCGCGTGTCTCCTTTACAGCTTGCATGAGCAAGTCGTCATCGTTATAGAGTGCGTGTATCACTTTAGAAGCCATACTTAGTTGTTTTTTAAATTTGAAGCTTGTCCTGCCCAATCGTCACGTTTTGCACGTCCAGGGAACTCACCAATAATATCATCTAATAAATCGTAATCTGCATCGTCCATCTTACTCACTTGTGCAAAAGTAAAGATACCAAGCTGATGTAATTTTTTCTCCATAACTGGTCCAACACCGCGAATCTTTTTAAGATTATCTGCTGTTTGTGTTGCCGCATCAAAAGATCCTAGTTTACTCAATAAACTATTTGCCTTTTCTTGTTTTCCTTCTGCAGTAAGTAATTCGTTATTTTTTTCAGATGCACTACTTGGAGTACTCGATTTAGTTTCACGAACAACAGCGTCATAATGCTTTACACCATCACCGTGTTCTGCTCTTAATCTTTTATACTTTTCTCCAGATCCTTTAAGTATAGACTTAACCTCTGCTTGTGCGATCACCGGGAACGTTCTTGCATATAATAAAAATAATACAAAGAAGAATCCAATGGTTCCAATAAAGATTCCAATATCTACAAATGTAGGCGAGAACATTGTCCAAGATGATGGAAGGTAATCACGGTGCAATGAAGTCACAATAATTACAAAACGCTCAAACCACATACCTATGTTTACTACAATAGAGATAAAGAACGAGAACATAATACTCGTACGCAGTTTCTTAAACCACATAAATTGTGGAGAGAATACGTTAAAAGTCATCATTGACCAGTAAGCCCACCAATAAGGTCCTGTTGCTCTGTTTAAGAAAGCATACTGCTCATACTCTACTCCAGAGTACCAAGCAATAAACAACTCAGTGATGTATGCTACACCAACTATAGAACCAGTAACCATAATTACTATGTTCATCAACTCTATATGCTGTATTGTAATATAGTTTTCTAGATTAGACACCTTTCTCATTACAATAAGAAGTGTGTTCACCATTGCAAATCCAGAGAAAACAGCTCCAGCCACAAAATATGGAGGGAAGATAGTTGTATGCCATCCTGGTATTACTGAGGTTGCAAAATCAAAAGATACAATTGTGTGTACAGAAAGCACCAATGGTGTTGCTAAACCTGCAAGTACTAATGAAACCTCTTCAAAACGTTGCCAGTCTTTTGCACGACCTGACCAACCAAATGAAAGTATTCCGTAAATTTTCTTTGTAAATGGCGTTACAGCTCTATCACGAATCATTGCAAAATCTGGAAGTAATCCTGTCCACCAGAATACTAATGATACTGAAAGATACGTAGAGATCGCAAATACATCCCAAAGTAATGGTGAGTTAAAATTAACCCATAACGAACCGAATTGATTAGGAATAGGCAATACCCAGTATGCTAACCAAGGGCGACCCATGTGTATAATAGGAAATAAACCTGCTTGGATTACAGAGAAAATAGTCATCGCCTCTGCAGAGCGGTTAATTGCCATTCTCCATTTCTGTCTGAATAAAAGTAGTACTGCAGAAATAAGCGTACCGGCGTGACCAATACCTACCCACCAAACGAAGTTAGTAATATCCCAGGCCCAACCTACGGTTTTATTTAATCCCCAAACTCCAATTCCTGTTGAAACCGTGTAAATAATACACCCTATACCCCATAAAAAGGCAATAAGAGCAATAGTAAATACAATCCACCAAGATCTGTTGGCTTTACCCTCCACAGGTGCAGCAACATCCACAGTAATATCATGGTAGCTTTTGTCCCCTATAACTAAGGGTCTTCTAATAGGTGCTTCGTAATGCGACGCCATATTTTTTTACTATTTCTTAGTTAGTTATGCTTCTTTAGAGTTTCTCACTTTTGTCTTATAAAAAACATTAGGCTCTGTACCTACAGCTTCTAATAAGTGATACATTCTCTTATCTTTTTTACTTTCAAATACTTCACTATGATGATCATTGATATCACCAAAGACCATTGCTCCTTTATCACAAGCTGCAGAACAAGCAGTTTGGAATTCTGAATCCTTTACAGAACGTCCATCTCGTTTTGCTTCTAATATACTTAACTGTGTTTTCTGAATACACATAGAACACTTCTCCATAACCCCTCTAGAACGAACGTTCACATCTGGATTTAACACCATACGTCCCATATCGTTATTCATATGATAATCGAACTCATCATTCTCATTATACAAGAACCAGTTAAAACGACGCACTTTATAAGGACAGTTGTTTGCACAATATCTTGTACCTACACAACGATTATACGCCATATGATTTTGACCTTGACGACTATGTGATGTTGCAGCAACAGGACAAACTGACTCACAAGGTGCGTGATTACAGTGTTGACACATTACAGGCTGAAAAGCTACTTGCGGATTTGCAGATGCAATTTCCAATTCACCAAAACCACCTAATGAACCATTGTCACCAGATAATCCTGAGAAACCTTCTTTCTTTTCTTTATCTTCAACAAACGATTCATCTGAAGAATAATATCTATCTATACGTAACCAGTGCATATCACGGCTACGTCTTACTTCACTTTTACCTACTACAGGCACATTGTTTTCACTATGACAAGCAATCACACAAGCTCCACAACCTGTACAAGCGTTAAGATCAATAGAAAGGTTAAAGTGATGCCCTACAGAACGATCAAAAGAAGTCCATAAATCTGCCTCTGGAGATGTAACATCAATTTCTTCGTGATCTTTAGAAACCTGTGGCATAGGGTTCCAATCATCAGCACCCTTTGTATTAAATATCTCTAGAGAAGTTTCTCTAATGATATCTCTACCCATCATTGTATTATGTAATTGTACACAAGCAAATTCGTGCTCACCAGCTACCTTCTCTAAAGAAATATTTTGAGTTTCCGTAGACAAGTTATTTAAACGGTATGCGTTTACACCCGTTTGCATTTCTGTTTGTACCGATTCTTTTTTACCGTATCCTAACGCTAAACCCACAGATCCCGGCGCTTGCCCTGGCTGTATTAACACAGGAACACTCGCTATAGTTACATCACCCATCTTAACGTTAACTAAACTTCCGTTTAAGCCTCCGTTTGCTACATTTTCATTTACAAGACCTAAGCTATTTGCATCTGCCGCAGAAACTGTTACGTAATTATCCCAAGACGTTCTCGTAATAGGATCAGGCATTTCTTGCAACCACGGGTTGTTAGCCTGCTGCCCGTCACCTATTGAAGTTTTTGTATACAACACAAGTTCCATCCCTCCATCTTGCGAAGCAGCTAATGCACCGTGAGAAGTACTAGACTCTAACATTTCTTCTGAAACAACTGGAGCTACATCTAAGCCAGCACCGCTAACTAATACACCATCATGTAATGTCTTATTCCAAGATTCACCACCCAGAACACCAGACCAAGTTTCCTTGATATAATCTACATACGATGTTTCATTCTTAGTCCAAGCTAATAATGTTTCCTGAAATTGTCTCGTTTTATATAATGGACGTATTGTTGGTTGTATTAAACTATACGATCCTTTTTTCATTTGAACATCACCCCAAGATTCTAGATAATGTGGTGTTGCCGCTACTAATTTTGCTAAAGAAGCAGTTGCATCTTTTTTCATTGCAAAAGCAATAGTCATATCTAAGTTGCCGTAAGCAGCTTTAAATTTTTCATTTGGAAATGAATACACGGGATCAACTCCTACTGTAATAAGTCCTTTAACCGAACCGCTGATAACGCCGTTCATCACCTTCATCACTTCTGCATTATTAGCAGAACGTGTCATTCTAGGCTTTGCAGTATCCATTACAACACTTCCAGCATTTGCATCAAGCGTTCGACCTTGAGATGCCATATCTGGTAATCCAGTTACCAACACCGCTTTAGAACCAGCTTTACGCATCATTGCTTTTGCCATCTCAACAGCTTTAGCAACTTGTGGCGATAAACCAGATGTACTACCACCTGTTAAGGCACTAAGTACTTTTTTCTGATCACTAGGTTTTACAGGAATACGGTTATCTGCATTTGCTCCAGATAATGTCATATTAGCTTCAAACTGAATATGCTTAGACATTTTTCCGTTCTTCGGTATACGTCCTTGTGCATATCCTGCATCATAACCACCACCTTGCCAATCTCCTAAGAAATCTGCACCAACAGAAACAATAACTTCAGCTTTTCCGAAGTCATAATCAGGTAATGCACGTGTTCCAAATTTCTGCTGAAAAGCATCTAATGCTCCAGAAGAAGAAACCGTATCGTATGTTACATGACGAACACCAGGATAAGCAGTTGTAAATTCTTTAATTAATTTTGAAGTAGATGGACTTGCAAATGTCTGTGTTAATAACACCACATTTTGTCCAGCCATCGCTTGTATTTTTTCAGCAGCTGTTTTATCAAATTCTGCCCAAGTCACGTCTTCACCTCCCACCATAGGAGCTTTTAAACGATTATTATCATATAATGATAAAACAGAAGCGTGTACTCTAGCATTTACTCCACCAGAAGTAGAAAGATCATTGCGTTCTATCTTAATAGGACGACCTTCTCTCGTTTTCACTAAAATATTAGCAAAATCAAAACCATCTGCCATTGCGGTAGCATAATAATTAGCTACACCAGGAACGATTTCGTCTGGAGCTACTACATAAGGTATCGACTTAATCACCGGACCTTCACAAGCAGCTAAAGAAGCTGCTGCTGTAGTAAAACCAACATATTTTAAGAAATCACGACGCGTCGTAGACGAAGCCTCTAATGTTTCTTTATCGCCTAAAAATTCATCTGTTGGAATCGCTTCTACAAACTCATTTTCTTGCAGCGTCTTAACAATAGAACTGTTTTGATCCAGCTCTTCAACACTTTTCCAGTATTTCTTGTTTGATGCCATTTATTAACTTTTAATTTTCTTTAATTTAAATAAACACTATTGATTGTTATTAGATTCCCGCATTCGCGAGAACTATTAAAAACAAGTCTTTAATAGTGACACTTACCACATTCTAACCCACCCATCTGCGCAGCAGTTAACTGCTTCACGCCATACTTCTCTGAAAGTTCTTTATGGATTTTCTCATAGTATTCATTTCCTGCAAGATCCACATTAGTCTCACGGTGACAATTAATACACCATCCCATAGTTAATGGAGAGAATTGCTCCATAATTTCCATTTCTTCTACTGGACCGTGACATTTTTGACAAGCCACACCAGCAACTGTTACGTGTTGTGAGTGATTGAAATATGCAAAATCTGGTAAATTATGAATACGCACCCATTTTACTGGTTTCGTCTCACCGGTATAAGCCTGTGTATCCACATCCCATCCTACAGCGTCATATAATTTTAATATCTCTTTGTTGTAATCAACACCATGTTCATTAAGACCTTCTGCAAGCACATCATCAGATACTGCACCTATGTTTTTATGACAATTCATACAAACATTCAACGAAGGTATACCAGAGTGCTTACTTTTTCTAGCAGATGAGTGACAGTAATTACAGTCAATCTCATTATCCCCAGCGTGTATTCTGTGCGAGTAGTGAATAGGTTGCGCCGGAGCGTAGCCTTGATCTACACCTACTTGCATAAAGAATCCATACATAAAATAAGCAGATGCTAATAATAAGAACACCGCAGAGATTAATAGTAAAAATTGATTTTCAATAAATGCTTTCCACAATGGTTTCTTCCCTTCCTTAGCAGGATACTCTACACCATTATTTGAAGCGATTTTCTTTAAGGTATTCGTTACTAAGAATAACATAGTGATCAATAGCAAGAATATAAAAGCAAGTCCTCCTAAAATTACATTGTTAGATGTTCCGCTACCATCTTCACCCCCACCTCCAGAAGAAGCTACTGCTATTGAAGGCTCTGGCCTAGGCTCTATAGTGTACGCTAAAATATTATCAATATCCCCGTTAGAAAGCGCAGGAAATGATGTCATCACAGATTTGTTATTTGCTTCAAAAATTTCATTAGCAAGTGCATCACCAGATGCAACTAAACCTTGACTATTCTTTATCCACTTATACAACCATTCACGGTCGTATTTATTTGCAACACCTCTAAGCGCTGGCCCTGTTGCTTTCTTATCAAGCTTGTGACACGCCGCACAATTTGCATTAAATAATGCCTTTCCCGCTGCTGCGTCTCCCGCGCCATCTGCTGCAGGAGCAACCACTTCTGTTACATCACCATCTGCTTGAGCGAACGTAGAAATAGAAAAAGTTAGCATTGCTGTCACTAGGAAGAGTGACACTCGTGAGGAAATATTCTTAAAATTCACCTTTTGCATACTAATGATTAATTATTGTCAATAGTTTGGCACGTAATTGGTTACAACATAAACACGATTGTCTAGCAAAAACACGCCTTAAATAACAGTGCGAAAATACTACTTTAACCCGATTTATGAAATGCAAACAAATCGTTAAATACTAATTTATAACTATTCTAAATAATAAAACACCCTCCACATAAGTTATTCTCTTGTACATTTGCAGACAACACCTCATTCTATGAAAAAATCTTCTTTATATATCACCGTCTTAGCGAGCTTCATTTTCCTTTTTTCTTCGGAAATAGTAAGTGCTCAAAACCCCTCTGTTACCGTTAATGCAGACCCAAAAATTGAGCGCCTTTTAAAAGTTAAAAAAGAACTAGAAAAAGACAACAAACTAGGAGATGGATTTACAATACAGCTATATTACGGAAGTAGAAATCAAGCAGATGAAGTATTAAAAGAATATCGTTTTTCTTATGGCACTTGGCCAGCAAACATAGAATACGAAACTCCCAACTATAAAGTATGGGTTGGCAACTTTGGGACACACCTAGAGGCAGACAGAGCGCTTATTGAGATTAAAAGCAAGTTTGAAGCGGCGTTTATTTTAAAACCGAATAAGTAGGTAGATTTTCCAGCCAAGAGTCAACTCCACTGTTTTAGAATTTTGAATACCCATGAAGTTTTCTCAAAACAAACTTGAACTAGAATCTAATGGCTTTTCCATTACCGGCAGCTTATATTCTAAAAATGAAATTACTCAAATTCTAAACTGTCTAGAAAAAACAAATAAAAGCGGAGATTCATTTCTAAAAACAAAAGACTTATTCGCTATTAGGAAACTATTTATAAATGTTCCTGAAATAGCAGACCTTCTTTTCAACGATTCCTTGCGAACATTACTTGCACAGTTCTTCAAAGATGATTATTTCTTAACTAAAGCCATTTATTTTGACAAACCAAGCGAATCAAACTGGTTTGTTACTTATCATCAAGATTTGAGTATTTCAGTAAATAAAAAGGCTGCATTAAGCGCGTATAAAAACTGGACTTTTAAAAAAGGACAGTACGGTGTGCAACCGCCTCTAAAAATCTTACAAGACACCCTTACGGTAAGAATCCATCTTGATGACACAGATGAAAATAACGGAGCACTCAAAGTGATTCCTGGCTCCCACCTTCGAGGAGTAACAAGAAAAGAAACGATCGATTTAAAAATCGAAACAGCATCTATTTGTGAAGTAAAAAAAGGCGCCGTGATGCTAATGAAACCTCTTACTATGCACGCCTCAAGCAGAACAACAAACAATATGAAGCGAAGAGTAATTCATTTAGAATTCAATCAACATTGCCTACCTCAACCATTAGAATGGCTAGAAAAATACGAGGTAAAGTCATACCAATAAACAAAGTAATAAAATCTTTAAAATTTCCGAAGCAAGCATAAAAAAGCCGAGACTCAAATAGAATCTCGGCTTTTCAATTTACCGCTTACTGAATCAAGTTCAGCTTGACAAAATCAATTTACTGAAAACTGCTACTGCTACGGAAAACTCTATTTAAGTTTCTTCTTCACCGCTACTTCGTGGAAGCTCTCAATGATATCTCCTTCTTTAATATCGTTATAGTTTTTCACTTGCATACCACAATCATAGCCTTTTGCTACTTCTTTAGCATCATCTTTAAAACGTTTAAGAGAATCCAAGTTACCTGTATGCACTACTACTCCTTCACGGATTAGACGAATACCAGCTTTACTAACTATCTTACCAGTTAACACCATACAACCTGCAATGGTACCAACTTTAGATATTTTAAATGTCTCTCTAATCTCTGCAGTACCTAAAATCTCTTCTTTCATTTCTGGAGATAACATTCCCTCCATCGCGTCTTTAAGATCATTTATGGCTGCATAAATAATAGAGTACATACGGATGTCAATTTCTTCCTCATCTGCAATCTGACGGGCATTACCCATAGGTCGCACGTTAAATCCAATGATAATCGCATCTGATGCACTTGCTAGCAACACATCACTCTCTGTAATAGGCCCAACTGCTTTATGTATAATATTTACTTGTATTTCTTCTGTAGATAGTTTCTGGAAACTATCTGTTAATGCCTCTACAGAACCATCCACATCACCTTTAAGGATAATATTAAGCTCTTTAAAGTCACCAAGTGCAATACGACGTCCTATCTCATCAAGTGTTATATGACGTTGTGTACGTACAGACTGCTCTCGTTGTAACTGTGTTCTTCTACTTGCAATATCTTTAGCCTCACGTTCATCCTCAAATACACTAAACTTGTCACCTGCTTGTGGCGCTCCGTCTAGACCTAAAATAGATACTGGTGTAGATGGGCCGGCAAGTTTAACTTTCTTGCCACGCTCATCTTGCATTGCTTTTATCTTACCACTATTTTGTCCTGCTAGCACGTAGTCTCCTACTTTAAGTGTACCTCCTTGAACTAAAATTGTAGATACATAACCACGCCCTTTATCAAGGAAGGCTTCTACTACGGTACCAGAAGCTGCCTTATCTGGATTCGCTTTTAATTCTAGTATTTCTGCTTCAAGTAATACTTTTTCAAGTAATTCTTTAACTCCTGTTCCTATTTTTGCAGAGATATCATGAGATTGGATTTTTCCACCCCAGTCCTCTACAAGAAGGTTCATTGCAGCAAGTTTTTCTTTTATCTTTTCTGGATTTGAATCCGGCTTGTCAATCTTGTTTATGGCAAAAACAATAGGTACTCCTGCCGCTTGCGCGTGAGAGATTGCCTCTTTTGTTTGTGGCATTATATCATCATCTGCTGCGACAACAATAATAGCAATATCTGTTACTTGAGCACCACGTGCACGCATTGCCGTAAAGGCTTCGTGACCTGGCGTATCTAAGAAAGCAACTTTCTTTCCGTTTTCTAGTTGTACTCCATAAGCACCAATGTGCTGTGTAATACCTCCAGATTCTCCTGCAATTACATTCTCTTCACGTATAAAATCTAGTAAAGAAGTTTTACCGTGATCTACGTGACCCATTACTGTTACAATAGGAGCTCTTTCTAATAAATCTTCTGGAGCATCTTCTACTTCTTGTATAGCCTCTTCTATAGCTGCATTTACAAACTCAACTTCATAGTCAAATTCTTCTGCAACAATTGCAATAGTCTCAGCATCTAAACGCTGATTCATCGTTACCATCATCCCTAAGGACATACAAGCAGAAATAATGTTTGTTACTGGAACATCCATCATCGTAGCTACTTCACTAACGGTAACAAACTCTGTCACCTTAAGTAACTTGCTCTCTAACTCTTGTGCTGCTAATTCTTCTTCTGTCTTTTGACGGTGCGTATCACGTTTCTCTCGTCTATACTTAGCACCTTTTCCTTTAGAAGACTTTCCTTGTAGTTTTTCTAAAGTTTCACGTACTTGTTTTTGTACATCTGCTTCGCTAGGTTCTTCTTTAGGAGTATTTGATCTTCCTCCTGCTGGCTTACGTCCTCTTGAAGTATTTCCGCCACCTCGTTTTGCGCCACCTGGGCTCTCTTTACTTATACGACGGCGTTTACCTCTTTTTTCATGAGGTTTAGCATCTGTCTTTTTCTTTTCTGGTTTTTTAAACTTAGAAAGATCAATCTTGGCCCCAGTAAAATTAGGTCCATTTAGTTTTTTATATTCCGTTTTAACAATTCCTGTACTCTCTGATCCTTCTGGAGCGACAGTACCATCTGCTGGCTGTTCCTTTTCAACTAAAGCTTCAGCTTGTACTTCCTCTTTAGGAATAGCCGCCTCTTCTTTAGGAATCGTCACCTCTACTTTAGGAGTAACTACCTCTTCTTTTGCAACAACAGGTGCCTTTTCAGGTTGTTTAACTATTTTTAATTTTAGTTTATCTGCCTTGGCTTTAACTACTTTTTCTTTTGGCGCTTTCTTCTCTACTTTAGCTCCAGGTGCTGCTACCTCTTTTTCTTTAACAGGCTCTTTAACAACCTCAACTTCTACTTTCTTTTCTTCTTTAGGAGCTGGTTTTACTACCTTACCGCTCGCATCAAGATCAACTTTGCCAACCTGCTTCGTGCCTGTAAGATTTCCTGCTGCCTTGATAACTTTAGAACGTGTGGCAGTTGCTGCTGCTTTTTCTTCTTCTTCACGAAGTTTTTCTGCTAAAAAGTCCTCTTTCTCTTTGCGCTTTTCTGCACCCACTTCTTTAGACTCTACTTTTTTCTCACGATCCTTCGCAAACTCTGATGCAAGGTGCTCGTACTCACTATTAGATATCTTGGCAGTAGGACGCGCCTCTATCTCGATACTTTTAGACTTTAAAAAATCCACAGCACGATCCAAAGAGATATTAAACTCTTTGAGTACTTTGTTAAGCCTTATTGATTTTACTTCTGCCATAAATATGGTTCTCCTAAATTTTGTATTCTAATTGTAAAAGTAGTGGATTGTTACAAACTACTCTTCAAACTCTTCTTTTAATACGTTAATGACATTCTGTATTGTTTCTTCTTCAAGATCAATACGATTCACTAAATCTTTCATGTCATACTCTAACACACTCTTGGCAGTATCAAGGCCAATTTTGTGAAATTCCTCTATAATCCACGCTTCAATCTCATCTGAGAACTCTTTAAGCTCTACATCTTCTTCTGCTCCTTCACGCAATACATCAATCTCATAACCTGTAAGTTGTCCTGCAAGACGAATATTGTGACCACCACGGCCAATTGCCTTACTTACCTCTTCTGGTTTTAAAATTACCTCAGCACGTTTAGTTTCTTCGTTTAGCTTAACAGAAGTTACTTTTGCTGGACTCAACGCTCTAGTAATAAATAGCGTTAAATTCTCTGTGTAATTAATAACATCTATATTCTCATTACCTAATTCACGAACAATCCCGTGAATACGTGATCCTTTCATACCTACACAAGCTCCTACTGGATCTATACGGTCATCATAAGAATCTACAGCAACTTTTGCTTTCTCTCCTGGAATTCTAACTACTTTCTGTACATTAATCAATCCATCAAACACTTCTGGAATTTCCTGCTCAAATAATTTTTCTAAAAACATTGGGCTCGCTCGAGACATAATGATTGTTGGCTTGTTTCCTTTAAGCTCAACGCTCTCAATTACACCACG
>JALZVC010000068.1 GCA_023301205.1 Flavobacteriaceae bacterium | reverse complement strand
AATTTTCTTAGCGGCTGCAAATATAATACTGTTTTTGTAAACAACAACCTTTTGTGAAAAAATAATTCAATAAATTTTAAAAGAACTTTTCTGCTTCGTTATAACAAACACTGTTGCTTTTCTTAGCGGCTGCAAATATACTATCTTTTAAATGTTACTGCCAAACAAAAATCAACCTTTTTAATCAAAAAAATAAAGTTTAACCTCAACGTGTTGCTTATCTTATATTTACAGTAAAATTATTTTTGTGTTAAGGATTGCAGCGGTATCCTTTTTTGCATTTTCTGCAAAAAAATATAGCGGAAAGCCAGATCATTTTGCTAATTTTAGAAAAATGAAACACCATAACTGCAGATTTAAATAGAAATATGGCAGGTATAAAATATAAGAGCAAACAACTTAATTACTATATTTTAAGAACCTACACAAATAATTACTATTCTAATTTATTTTGACACATTGTTCCAGTGTGTTTGGAGGTCAAAAAAGTCTATAGCAAATGCTGGTTTTTTGCGTTCTAATAAGCTACTTTGAAAACTTCGTTCTAATATATCCTCTATTAAATAGTCTTCTTCTACCTCAAAAGGCTTGTATTCTTGCTTAATAGATATATCAAACATGTTTGCCGTGGCATTATACCAGAATGCGCGCCAGCCTGTTCGAAGGTCCTTCACAAGTTCAAATGCGGTAATACCTGTCTGTCTATGAATAAGCTTTACTAGTATTTGCCCCTCTGTACGGGTTAGCTTCTTAAGTTTTTCTGAAAACTCTTCTTCTATATATTTTTGGATGCGCTTTGTGTACTTTTTTCTATTTCGTTTATTATCAATTTGCTCTAGTCTAGCATACATAGTATTTAAGCGCTCTGCTGCCAGTTTAGCATAAGGATACACCTTACGCGTTTTACGACGTAAGATTAAATAGCGTCTGCGCTCTTCTTTATTTTTAAAAGATCGTTTATTGAGCAGTACCACCTCTTCTAGATCAATAAATTCTCTAGGTATGGTATCGCCCTTTATAATGTAATAAAAGGTTTCTGTGCTATCATTTTCCTTCTCAATAAACAACTCCTTTTCTTGAGCTGAAATAGTAAGACTTGAAAAAATGAAAATACTACATACTATATATTTAAGTATTTCTCTCACTAGGTATCTACTTGATATTATTCTGTTATACTAAAATCGTTCCAAAATTAAATAAATTGTATTGGGCAAACTTCTAATAAATCGCTAATTTTACTGAAAACAAAAAATAAGCTCTTATGGCCAAAACAATATTGAACAAAAAATCGCTTTCTTTTTTAGAAGAATATCTTAACACTGCCTCACCAACCGGTTACGAATGGGATGGACAAAAAGTATGGATGGATTATCTAAAACCTTATGTAGATGAGTTTATTACTGACACTTATGGAACTGCCGTTGGGGTAATTAACCCAAAGGCAAAATATAAGGTTGTAATAGAAGGGCACGCAGATGAAATCTCGTGGTATGTAAATTACATTAGCGACAACGGACTCATATATGTGGTTAGAAACGGTGGTAGTGATCATCAAATTGCACCGTCCAAAATTGTAAACATCCATACCAAAAAAGGTATTGTTAAAGGTGTTTTTGGATGGCCAGCCATTCATACAAGAAACAAAGCAAAGGAAGAACCACCTAAGCCAGACAATATTTTTATCGATGTAGGTGCTTCAAATAAGGAAGATGTAGAAAAGATGGGAGTCCACATAGGTTGCGTAATTACTTATCCAGATGAGTTTCACGTATTAAATAAGGATAAATTTGTGTGTCGCGCATTAGATAACCGTATGGGTGGATTTATGATTGCTGAAGTAGCAAGATTATTAAAAGAGAATAAGAAGAAACTACCTTTTGGCTTATACATAACAAATAGTGTACAAGAGGAAATTGGACTAAGAGGAGCGCAAATGATTGCAGAACGTATTAAACCTAATGCCGCTATCGTTACTGATGTAACACACGATACCACTACCCCAATGATTGACGCAAAAAAGCAAGGCCTTGTGGAAATAGGTGCTGGGCCAGTAATAGCTTATGCTCCTGCGGTACAACAAAAATTGCGTGATCTTATTACGGAGACCGCAGATAAAAATAAGATACCTTTTCAGCGCGCAGCTTTATCGCGTGCTACAGGAACAGACACTGATGCATTTGCTTATAGCGGAAGCGGTGTAGCCTCTGCCCTAATCTCATTGCCATTGCGCTATATGCATACTACTGTCGAAATGGTGCATCGTGATGATGTAGAAAATGTGATTAAGCTTATTTATGAGACACTACTAAAAATTGAAGATGGAGCGACGTTTAGTTATTTTGACTAATTATATTGCTCTTGATTAAAATAAAACCGCTTAAAGTTAATTAAGCGTAAAGAGAATCATTATTAGATTTATAAAGCGCTCTATTTTAGAGCGCTTTTGTCATGATTACGTTATCATCAATATTTAAAAAATCATTTTCACTAATTATTACTCTGATTAAAACCTAAAAACACATCAGTTTTAAATGACATACACAACTAAATCACACACTTCTCTACTATTAAAAAAACGTCTTAAAAACTATATATGAAACAGTTACACTTATTAACAAAACGCATTAAGTTTCTTTACAAGAAAGGGTTATTGTAATAATCACTTAGCCTGAAAAATTAAAACAAAACGTTATATTTGCTAAAAATCATTAAAAAGTAAATTATGAAAAAAATACTACTAATTGGGATTCTCTCAATATTTGTCATTTCTTGTAGTACAGAAGAAAATGCGGAAGTAATTGGAAGCTCGGCAGACCTTACTACACTTGTAAACACGAATGTTTATGGAAAATACACTGGTATATTTACAACTTTAGATTCTGAGCAAAGAGGTATAATTAATGTAACTATCCCTGCAACTGATCAAAATTATTTTGCTAAGCATACCATACCAACAGCAACCTTAATTTTAGAAAACGGTTCTAAAGTTCGCGTTTATTCTAGTGAAGAAGTTGTGAGTGGCCAAGCAATTAGTGGTATGTTATTTAAGAATGACGTTTTATCATTTCTTTATTCTGTTGATGCAAATGGTGCTAACTCAAGTATTACTAATTTAGTTTATAATGGTGCAGAAGGGGCTGTTAGATTAGCAAAGAACCTAATTGGCAAGGCTGCTGTGAACCCAATTACAGGTACTTTTTCTTGTAGTGACTGTAAAGGTCACCCTGCATTAACTGACAACCAAGAGTATACTTTTAATATTATGTTCCCTACAGGAGATGATGGAAATAAATCTGATATTGTTTCTCAAATATTAATCCCAGGATTGCCTAATAGCCCATTTGGAACATCAGACAATATACAAGGTGCTGTAAGTACTGGTACAACTAGAATGCAGTCTACAGTTAACGGTATCGATATAAATGGTGCACTTAACTGGAGTTCTACATATTATAAGAGTAATAGCGGTAATTGTAATGCAGCATTTGGTACTTGGTCATTAGTAAGTGATGTTGTAGGAGATACCATAGAAGGTGTTTTTGTAACTGATAACGCTGATGCTTGTAAAGAAACATTTATAAATGAAGATTTTAACTCTTTTACAGGTGCAGGTTTTAGTCCTGGGTTTGTAGCTGGAAGAATAAATTCAGACTTCATTGCTGTTACTGGTTTTAGTGATGGTGATTTGGCTTTTGGAGGAACTCAATTATCTAATGATTATACAAGAGGTACAGCAAACTCTGGTGTAGGCCCTGGTGGAATTTATGCAGGCATTGTAGGTCCAGGAGATAATTGTTTACTAGTTCAATCATCAGGTGCAGATTTTACACCTGGTACTATAACGGTAAGAGCACAAAATCTATCTGGATTAGATTTTTCAAACGTACAAGTAATGGCAGATCTTTTGATAAGAAATGATCAACCAAGTTCTACTTCAATTTCTTTAGCTTACTCAATAGATAATATAACATTTACTCCAATACCAGGAGTAGCCTCTATAAATACCCCAGCGGCATCCACTGGTAGTGATTTAATTTTAGCAACAAGTTTAGATAGATTAATTCCTTTGAACATATCAAACAATAATTTTATATATTTTAGAATAACAGCTAATGATGTTTCAGTTTCTGGTAGAAGAGATGAAATTGGCATTGACAATATTAAAGTACTTGGATTCTAATATTAGTTTTCATTACAGTAAAAGGCTACCATTCGGTAGCCTTTTTTTATATTTGAACTTTTCAAAACAAAACTGTGTTATTTAATTCTTTCGATTTTGGGATATTCTTGATAATCGTCTATCTTCTTTATTGGACGATAGGTCGTGAACGCAGAACATTTCAGAATTTATTATTAGTCACTTCTAGCTATTTCTTTTATGGCTTATGGGATTGGAGGTTCTTATCCCTTATTATTGCTAGTTCATTCATCGATTTTTATACAGGTAAGGCCATAGAGAGAACATCGAATAAAGGCTCTAAAAAAGGCTGGCTATGGTTCAGTATTCTTTGGAATCTTGGTATTTTATTCGTCTTTAAATACTTTAACTTTTTCATTGATAATATGGGGGCTCTTTTTTCTACCAAAATACCAGAGCAAGGCTATCACTTTATTAAAGTAATTATACCGGTAGGATTAAGCTTTTATACGTTCCAGACGATGAGTTATACCATAGATGTATACAGAGGACGAAATAAAGCAACAAACAATTTATTAGAGTTCTTGTGCTTTGTGAGTTTCTTTCCGCAACTTGTAGCAGGTCCTATTGAACGAGCTAGGGAATTATTAAATCAATTTGAGCAAAAACGAAACTTTAGTCTTCAAAATACAAAAGAAGGTTTGCGTCAAATGCTCTGGGGTTTATTTAAAAAAATAGTTGTTGCAGATAATCTGGCTGTTATTGTAAACACATACTATGAGGCTCCACAAGACTACGGAAGCATTACATTACTTTTCGCCTCTACTATATTTTATTTCCAAATTTATTGTGATTTTTCTGGATACAGTGACATTGCTATAGGTACTGCAAAACTGTTTGGATTTAAATTAAGTAAAAACTTTAATATTCCATATTTAACAAGAACAGTAGCAAACTACTGGCAAAGATGGCATATTACCCTCACCAAATGGTTTACAGACTATGTCTATGGCCCTATCATAAAAAGCACCAATAGGGGTTATTTTATGAGATTTACTGCAATCTTAGTAACAATGGTACTAATCGGGTTTTGGCATGGTGCAAAGTGGACTTTTGTTTTTTTTGGTTTAATCCAAGCCGTATTTATTATTCTAGAACGAATAGAATATAAAGTAGGCAAAAAAACGTATTCTTTAACTAAAGTATTGAATAAAGCACCTTTAGTCATAAGTATCATTTATATTGGCTCGATTATCATAGGTTCTATTATTTTCTTTAGAGCCCAAGATATTGATCAGGCTTTTTTAATTTATAAGAGAATATTTAGTTTTATCCCAAGTCCTGAATTTTCGCTTGTGATAGGTTATAAAATTTCTGTAGTCTTTATATTGATAGCTGCAGAAATACTCACTAGATTTAAAAACTATCCGTTATTTGAGCTTGAAAAACATTTTAATAGACCTATTAGATGGGTTTTTTATTACGCATTTATATTCATTATTTTTAGGTATGCAGGACCAAAAGAGCAATTTATTTACTTCCAGTTTTAATAAAGATCAATGGTCTTTATTAAAACAAATAGCGGTGTTTTTCACACCTGTTATAATTTGTTACGCCTTGTTAGAGATAAGCGTACTGAACATACCTATGAGTTATGATAAAATTTACATGAAAATTAATACTCAGGAAAATGATATAAAAGTAATGGTACTTGGATCTTCACAAATGCAAGCAGCGGTTAATCCAGAATTTCTGGATAAGCTTGCAATTAATTATGGATCCACCTCACAACATCATACAGAAGATAATCACATAATGGAACAAAGTCTGGATCGTTTTCCAAATCTAGAAACCATAGTCTTTGAGCTATCCTATGCGCATCTTGAACTGCAGCATCACGGAAAGAATTTCTGGAAAAACTCAATTTACTTAAAGTATTATGGCGTAAATGCTTTTGAGCGCCGCACCTATTTTAAAGACCGCTTAATATTTTTATCTAGCCCATCCTTGTACTCAGGAAACTTTATTGATTATTATATTAAAAAAAAGCCTCCAGAAGAATTTAATGAATTTGGATATCGTACAAATAACTTTGATGGTGCATTTAGTCGCGCTAATTACGATGAAGATTTCCTTGAAAAGCGTAAGTTTTTTATTAGGACAACAGAAAATATTGATGTATTTGCAAATAATACACCGTTTTTCTATAGTATGATACGTACAGCACTTGCTAATGACAAAAAGGTTGTTATTGGGAGTCTTCCCACGTATAAGACGTATCTTAAAGAACGAAATCCAAACATATTAAGAAGAAGAGATTCTATATTGAATGATATTCAAATAAAGTTTCCAGAAGTCAAATTTCTAAATATGGAAAGTGACTCTATAACTTTTGGAGTAAAAGATTATATCAATGAGAATCATTTAAATGCACGAGGTGCTGAAAAATTTACAAAACAGCTTAACGAGGTTATAAATAATTAGTATTTCAGAAATAACAAAAACATCCTACTGATATCCCTGTTGTTGTACTCATTAATACAAGTCTAGGTCAAGTAAATAGTAACGAAGTAAGTTTGGGCAATGTTTATCCTATTCCTTTTAATTAACATATAAACGCTCTAAAATTTTTAATTTATCTTGCATCTTTGCTAAAAGCACCATAATATACTATGAGAAACGAAAAGCATCACAAAAACTGGAACGAAGTAAAAACCAATGACTCTTGGGCTATTTTTAAAATTCTAGGTGAATTTGTTAATGGCTATGAAAAAATGAGCAAAATAGGCCCTTGCGTTTCTATTTTTGGTTCTGCTCGTACTAAGCCAGATCACAAATACTATAAATTAGCAGAAAGCATCGCTAAAAAAATCACAGAGCACGGTTATGGCGTGATTACAGGTGGTGGCCCAGGTATTATGGAAGCTGGAAATAAAGGCGCACATCTTGCTGGAGGTACCTCTGTTGGGTTAAATATAACACTCCCGTTTGAACAGCACGACAACCCTTATATAGACAGTGATAAGAGTATTGATTTTGACTACTTCTTTGTACGCAAAGTAATGTTTATTAAATACTCTCAAGGATTTGTTGTTATGCCCGGTGGTATGGGAACCCTCGACGAGTTTTTTGAAGCATTCACACTTATCCAAACTCATAAAATAGATAAATTCCCTATTATATTAGTGAGCACTGCTTTTTGGTCTGGCTTAATAGAATGGATTAAAACGGTAGTTTTAGAAGAAAACAATAACATTAGCCCTGGGGACTTAGATCTTATTCATATTGTGGATACAGAAGATGAAGTACTTGCTATATTAGATGATTTTTATAATAAACTAGACCATAGCCCTAATTTCTAACCGAAATTAAATTCAATGAAAACCAAATACCTTTCTGTAATTACATTATTGTTGTTTTCTTGCGTTTTTGGACAGGAAACGATTAATACAATGTTCTATAATTTACTAGAGTATCCATCTGCGTCTCCTGCAAATAGAAGATTGATATTACAGAATATACTAGAAGATTACAGTCCAGATATTTTTATGGTATGTGAGCTAGAAACTAATAAGGGAAGTACTGATATTCTTGATTTTTCTTTAAACGGAAATGTAGACAACTATAGTGCTGCACCATTTGTTTTAAATCAATCTGACCCCACAGGCTCGATACAACAAAACTTGTTTTACAGATCGTCAAAATTTGATCTTATTGAGCAAAATATCATCAGTACAAACATACGAGATATCAATCATTACGTTTTAAGAATGCAAACACAAGACATGGATACTAACCCTATAGATATCAATGTTTTTGTGGCACATTTAAAATCTAGTCAAGGAAATGCAAATGAACAGCTTAGATTAGAAATGATCACTGAGTTCACAGATTACCTTGCCACAATACCAAAAGACAGTAATGTAATTTTTGCTGGTGACCTCAATCTATACGAGGCCGATGAAGATGGTTATATTGAACTTTTAGACCCAAGTAACGCCATTGTATTAAAAGATCCAATTGATAGCCCTGGAGATTGGACTAATAACGAGGATTTTACAGAGATTCATACCCAAAGCACACGGGTAAGCTCTGGCCAATTTGGTGCAGGTGCCGGTGGTGGTCTCGATGATCGTTTTGACTTTATCTTATTGTCAGAAAATATGTTAAGCAATCCTAGTTTGCAATATATTCCAGAGACCTACAAAGCGTATGGCAATAATGGCAACTGTTACAACTTAGACATTAACGCCCCTTCATGTGATGGCGAATTCTCACAATTAACACGTAGCAGATTGTTTAATATGAGTGATCATTTACCTGTTGTATTAACCTTGCAGACAGACCAGGTATTTGTTTTAAATTCTCCCTCTTTTGAACTAGCTACAATTTGGTTGCTAGAAAGCACAATAGTAACTAATGAAATTACATTATTAGTTTCTTCAGAAATAACGACCAATCAAACTATTGTAATTACAAATACATTGGGACAGCACATTTCCGAAAATAATATTAATGCAAATGAAACACATCGTATTGACGTTTCTGGATTACCCTCAGGAATGTATTTTATTAAGACTAAGGACACCAGCCTCCCTACTTTACAATTTTTAAAGCGCTAGATGGTTAGATTACTTGCTTATATATTTGTTTCCTTACTTTGCTTGCCAATTTATGCGCAGCAAAAGATGAACATTACTGCATCTTTAAATCCAGATACACAAGAAATCGCTATACAGCAAGAAATATACTTTACAAATACGGCTAATCACCCACTATCTGAAATATACTTTAACGACTGGGCAAACAGTTTTAGTAGTAAGACCACTCCC
>JALZVC010000067.1 GCA_023301205.1 Flavobacteriaceae bacterium | reverse complement strand
AGAAACGGTAATACTTACTTTATGCGATGGAGGCATACACGATAATGATGGGGGAGGAGCTACTAATGACACTGAAGATTGTGAAGATGATTACTCGGCTTATTTTACGCCTTATATTTGTGACAGCAATGATTTTAATGATGCGAAATTAGCAGAAATTCATAATTGGGCTTTAAATAATTATGACGAAGCTGTTGATTTGGCTAGTCTTTTAGCTGGTAATTATACACACCCAGATGATCCTAATTATGATGGTGTTTGTGTGGATATAGATTTTGAAGAGCAAATAATAAATGAGCTTACCGGTAAAGCTAAGTGTGTCTTTGATAGACTGCAAGAACAGGACGCAATAAAAGAATCTCTAAATCTATTTAGAGAGGAAGAGTCACCTGCAAAGTTAATATTTAAATTGGACTCTACTGGGGATGAAGTTCAGGTAATTATAAATGGAAATATTGTAGACTATGATAGAGCTAGAACAGATGTTCCTGACTCAGAAGAAGATATTGATGACATTATAACTATATTTTTAAATGATGTAACGGGGTCAATTAACAATGTTGATTCTCAACCAAATTTGTTTGTAGCGCAAACTATCTTTCATGAAATGCTACATGCTGAATACACTAGGCAAATTATAATAGCGATAGGAGCAGGAAATTATGGAGAAGCTACATACAGTGAAATTTTAGAGGCTTTAGGTAATGGTAATTACACTGAAATTTATGAGCATTTTAGAAAGTATAATGATTGGAGTCATAATTTAATGGCTAATAATTATATAGAAGCTATAGCAAGAGTTACTCAAGAATATGATACGGGAGTGTCCGTTCCTAATAGCAGCCAGCCAATTCAATTATATAAAGATTTAGCATGGAGAGGTTTGGAAGATGAATTTAATGTTCAAGCATATGCTGAGTTATCTCAAGAAGAAAAAGAGAGAATAGGTAGTGTTATATCTACTTATTTAAGTCAAAATACAAATGAAACCTGTACAGAATGAAAAGATTAGCACTAATACTTGCGCTGCTTCCTCTATTAAGCTGTAGTGCGCAAAAAAAAGAAATAATCCACCTGATGTACGAACCTGCACATCAGAATGAATGCGACCTTAGTCTGTTTAGGAATGGGAAAAATAAAAAAACATTTATATATAAAGACCAAAAAACGATTAAACATGATGGAATTATAATCTTTGAAATGTGTAAAGCGAAGTTTAAATACTCCGTGGGAAGTCCTCGAATAATTAATGACACAATAGGTCTTAACATTAAGAGTATGAATTACATGTATTCTGAAATAGAAGAAGACTGGCCAAGGACAGCCCAAGATGTACATTTTGAAAAAATTTACATACTAGAGAAAAAAAGAAATGGTACATATTTACAATATGAAGTTAAATGGATAGATAGTTTTAGATAAATTTGAAATCTTAGATGATATAACTGATTTAAAATCAATAATTCTAATCTTTTCAATCACGACACATGCCAGTAAAAACAATATTTTATTTACAAATTGGCGCTATTATTTTAATATCACAGGCTTTAGCATCTCAAAACATTGAATCACTGTATAAACAAGACACTCTTTATTACCTATTTAAGCATAAAAAAAATGAAAATGCAACAGGTGATAGACTATTTTATGGGACTGAAGTCTTTGAACAAACTTACACAGTAATTAACAAGGGGGAAAAGTATTTCTTTAGAAGTACAACACACATTAGAGAAAATGGGACGTGGATAACAAGATCAAATACTATAATATCTAGAAAACATTTACGGAAACGCAACCACCAGATGTTTAACCATAAGTCTTTAAAAAAACTTAACAAAGAACAACTTGAAGATTTTTATTGGACTAACAAAAACAAAGTAATTTACTTAGTAGATAGTAAAGAATGTAATAAACGAAATATTACCTTACAACGAGTTTCTTGGAGTGGTACTTACTTTATTGAACAATAATAAAATGAAATATCTAATATTAATATTGAGCTTTTCTGCATTAGGGTTTACATCTCTCGACAATGCAATAATTACAGGTCAATTCGGAGACAAATTGATTTTTGAAGGCAAAAAACATGACATTTCAGATTATTTGATGGAGTGTTATTTTGATAAATATCCAGAAAAAAAACCTAAGCTACAAGTTGAAAATACTGCACTTGAAAGAGGTTATATAGCAACTTATGAGTTTTTTAATGGTCAATTATATATTATTGATATAGAAATCGATGTAAAACGTAACGGTAATTATGTTTTCGTTTCGGTTTATAATGAAGTTTTTCCCAATACAAAAAGAAAAAAAGTAAATTGGAAAACCGGGTTTTTAAATCTTCCATCTGTAAAACTTATACTCCCAGCTTCAGAATTGTACGAGAATCATAAAATTATAGAAATGAGGCGAGGTAGGATTAAGGAGATTAGAGATTATACGAAAGATGAACTGCTCTTATTTAAGAAAAGACAGTTTGATAAATTTAAACTCACAAGAAGATATAAGCGAGTAGTAAAGTCTTTTCAGAAAAATAGAGATCCCGAGTTAGGAGAAAAGCAATTAAATTTAATTTTTAAAATGAAGGTTCTTGAGCATTCAAAAAAGTTTTTGGTAGATTAAAAACTTGCGTCCATATTAAACCAACTGAAACAACTTCCCGGGCAAAGGCCTAATAACGCCTTTTAATTCCATATTAAGTAAAATGGTAGCGGCTTTAAAGGTTGGTATTTGGCATTCTATGGCAATGATGTCGAGTAGTTCTTTTTCTTTGCCTTTTAAGTAATTAAACACCACTTTTTCTTCTGCGGTGAGTTCTACAAAGAGCGAAGTTTGTTGTGGTTTCTTGTCTTCTACCTGCCAACCTAGATGATAAATAATGTCTTCTGCTCCGGTGCAAAGATGGGCTTGATTAGATTTTATCAATGCATTACACCCTTCACTCTGGCCATCAAAAGCGCGCCCGGGTACCGCAAAAACTTCACGACTATAACTATTTGCTATATCTGCGGTAACGAGACTGCCTCCTTTGTTAGCAGATTCTATAACAATAGTCGCTTCGCTCATCCCTGCGATAATGCGATTACGTTTTAAAAAATTAGCGCGGTCAAAGGCGTCTGTACTCCAGAACTCAGAAATAAAACCGCCATTGGCTTCTACTTGTGCCACATACTTTTTATGCACTTTTGGGTAGACTTGGTTAAGACCGTGGGCAAAACAGCCTATGGTTTGTAAATTATTTGCAATCGCTGCTTTATGTGCAGTAATATCTACCCCGTACGCAAAGCCAGAAACAATAATCGGGTTTAATGGTGCGAGCTCTTCAATTAGTTTTTCACAAAAATGAACGCCATAACT
>JALZVC010000066.1 GCA_023301205.1 Flavobacteriaceae bacterium | reverse complement strand
GCGTCTTTTAATCCTGTTTTTTTCTGCGCGTCTGCTAATCTATCTGTGTACTTTTTTGTGTCTTCAAATTTAAGCGGATCTTTAGAAACAATATTCTTATCTAGTTCTTCAAATTTGTTGTCATCAAAAAGTATTGAAAAATATTCGTGACTTCCTACCCTTACGTGATATCCGTCTTCTGGACTCACATAAAAGTTTTTTTCTAGTTGTTCGCTGTCTACAACCTTACCTGTTGGCGACTTGTACCATAATCCTTTTGGCACATCTTTTTTATCTTCTGTAAGGGTGTTAATTCCTTTTTTTGTTCTTTTAAACCAAGCCATATCTTTTTCGATTGTGGGAATATCTTATTGTATATCTCCGGTTAGAGTGTATTGATATTGTTAAGATCTTCAAAAGATCTTTTAAGTCTACTTTTAAAAGTTAGTTCGCTGTCGCGTAACCACTTTCTTGGGTCGTAATATTTTTTGTTAGGGATATCAGCACCGTCAGGATTTCCTATTTGTGCTTTAATGTATTCTTGATGTTTTAAAATATAATCTCTAGTGCCTTCTGTGTAGGCATATTGTAAATCTGTATCAAGATTCATCTTAATAACGCCGTAGCCTATTGCTTCACGTATTTCATCAACAGTAGATCCGCTACCTCCGTGAAAAACAAAATCTATTGGGTTATGTCCTGTATTGTATTTTTTCTGAACGTACTCTTGCGAGTTCTTTAAAATCTTAGGAGTTAATTTTACATTTCCTGGTCTGTAAACACCATGAACATTTCCGAAGGCAGCAGCAATAGTGAACTGGTCGCTTATTTTAAGTAACTCTTCATACGCATACGCTACTTCTTCTGGTTGTGTGTATAATTTTGATACATCAACATCACTGTTGTCTACACCATCTTCTTCACCACCGGTAATACCTAGTTCGATCTCAAGGGTCATCCCAATCTTGCTCATTCTTGCAAGGTATGTTTTACAAATCTCGATATTCTCTTCTATAGGCTCCTCGCTCAAATCTATCATGTGAGAGCTATATAATGGCTTTCCTGTTTCTGCGTAATGCTTCTCTCCTGCATCTAGTAAACCATCAATCCAGGGTAATAATTTTTTTGCACAATGATCTGTGTGTAAAATTACAGTGGCTCCATAAGCTTCTGCCATTAAATGCGCATGTTTCGCTCCAGAAATACCTCCAATAATTGCGGCTTTATGATTTTCATTAGAAAGTCCTTTTCCTGCCATAAAAGTACATCCACCGTTAGAGAATTGTACAATTACAGGGCTGTTAAGCTCAGCTGCTGTTTCAATTACGGCGTTTACAGTACTTGAACTGGTTACATTTACCGCAGGCATCGCAAAACCTTTTTCTTTTGCATATCTATGGATTTCTTGAATTTCTTTGCCCGTAGCAACTCCTGGTTGGATAGAATGAGTCATAAATTATATTTTCTTTTACTTTGTAGTTTAATTAGCAAAAATAAGAAATTAAAATGGGTAATTGATACCAACATTGAGCACAGATTCTCTTAGTGTAAAATTATTAAACCATCTCTCTCCTAATGGTAAAGCTGGATTATGGGTTTTAAAACCAAGATCCAATCTTACAGCAAAAAAACCAATATCATAGCGTACGCCCGCTCCGGTAGCAACTGCAAGCTCTCTAAAATCTTGTAAGCCATCAAAACGAGATGCCTCCTCTTCAATCTCATCGAATATATTCCAGATGTTTCCAGCATCAATAAAGAAAGCGCCTTTAAACGCACCTAAAATCGTGAAGCGATATTCTGCATTTAAAGCCACCTTAAAGTTTGCTTCATTAAAATCTAATGTACTACCGCTAGATCCAGGTCCTAGATCATAAGGTCGCCATCCTCTATTATCATTTGCGCCACCGGCAAAATAACTCTGGGTAAACGGTATACTTGTGCTGTTATCATAAGGTATCGCAATAGCTGTAAATGCTCTAGTGGCTACTACGTTTCCATTGGGTAACTCCCAGTGTTTTGAGTATTCGGTTTCTAGCTTTCCATACTGGGAGAATGCTACCCCAAAAAGCTCTGTCTGTCCATTATCATTGGTAGGAAGATCTGCGCCATTTGATAGCAAAGAGACGATACCGCCTGCACTTTCTATTTTTACTCTTAAACGAGAGAAGGCTTTGTCAAACAGGGTGCTTCTAGAATCATTGATATAGGTGAAACTAGAAGCGAAAATGAGATTGTTTTCGGTTAATCGTTCTTGTCGCTCCTCTATACTTGAAACCTCACTCAATAGCTCATCTGTTATCGCGATAGTATCGATAGTTCCATCTAATACCCCATCAATGAAAAATTCTGCTTCATCAAAAGTACTTCCATCTCCTGGGAGCTGAAGTTCAGGATTTATGCCATTGTCCACAAAGTCATAATTAACTTCTCTAGCAATCTCATTTAGTCTATCAAAAGAGCTTACATAAACATTAAAGTAGTTGTTTGGGTTTACGTTACGTACAAATTGTACATTAAGAATATCGAGCTCGTATTTTTTAGCTTTTTTCGGCTTCCAGCTATAATTAAAACTAGCATTCACGGTTTGCCGGTCTAAACCAATATTTTTTTGCGTACTGAAACCTGTACTAATATTTGTAGTTGGGGATGTGTATTTTGGGATGAATTTATCTGTTTTAAACGGCGCAAGGATACGCGGAAAAGATAATGTGACGTTACCTCCAAATTCAAAAATATTGAAGAGATTATTATCATTACTGCCCGTGACAGAGTTTGAAGAACCAACACTCCCGCTGGCACTAATCTCAAGTGTTTCTGCTCCTCTAAATATGTTTCTTATAAACATACTACCGCTTCCTCCAATACCTATTTGTTGTATCGCAGAAGTATAGGCGTCAAAATCTAATCCAAGGGTGTATTTTTCTCTTGGTGTTAAAAGGATCGTGGCAATTAATCCTTGCCCTGTACTGTCTTTCGGGTCTTCTTTATAGTTAATGCTAGGGTACTTGAAAATTTTGAGATCACTAATCTGGTTATAAGTTAATGTGCGATCAATATCCTTAAAAATTTCGTTGGGATGAATAGAAATAGCATCTGCAATAGCTTTGGGTTTAAATTTTAAGTCTTCATAACTATAGATTTCATATCCTCTAAAATTGGCAGAATCTTTAAAGACCGTTTTGTCTTTATTTGCAAAAGTAAAATCTGTGACGATGCGTACTTTATTTACAGTGTAAATTTTAAAAGGTACTGCTCTTGTGCTGTCACCGTCTACAATCTTTCTGTCTGGAATAATATATTTCATATTTGCTTTATGTCCAGTATTAACTGTGTCGCCTTCAAAAGTTATGTACTCTTGATCAAAATAATAGACGCCAGAGTTTCTAAACTCTATAGTTAATCGGTCACGTTCATTATTAAAATCGTTCGCATTGTACTGCACGCCTTCTTTTATAAACGAATCTGATCTTGTAAGGTTAAACAAGGAGTCAAGAACAGGAGAGGCAATATTAACTTGTATTGAGTCTACAATGTAGGGTTTAGATCGTTCTACCTCATAGAGAACAGAAGCTCTTTTCTCCCTTTTCTCGTCTGGAACTATCTTAGCCGTGGCTTTGGTGTTAAAATAACCAAAACTAGCGTAATACCTTTTAAGCCTCTCTAATGATTTATTGGTTTTAGCGTCTGAAATAATGGATGGTGCATCTCCTGTCTTTCTTATCCAGTTGTTAAACCCCACTTTACTGCTGTCTAATTTAATAAGCTGTTTTTCTGATAAAAAACGGACTAGATTTCTCTTTCTATTGGGTTTACGTTCTAGCCAGACCTGAAATGTAGAATCTGGGTTGGGTTCTGCAATATTGTAAATGTGTAAGCCTAGCGGGAAATTTGTAAATAATACACTTGGATTTGGCTTTTGTGCCATCTGGCTAACTACGCCAAATTCTGTAACCGGCGCTCCATCTACATTTATTACATTTTCGGTAAGCAAGTATTTGTCTTCAGGTACAAGCTTTACTGCATTACAACCATAAAGAAATAGTGCAGTTAATAGAATTAATGATATTTTTGTAGCGTAAATGCGCAATTAGATTTGGGTGCTTTGAAGTTACCGACTTTAGTGTGATACAGACAAAAATAAGCTAATTTTGATAAGTAAAAGTCAAATAAAATTAATAACGAGTCTTTCTAGAAAAAAGTACCGTGATCAACACGGTTTTTTTAGTGCAGAAGGGCCTAAGGTGATTTCAGAATTTATTGAAGAAGGTCTCGATTTAGTGTTTCTTTTTACTACGGAAATGTTAAAGAATCAATCTTCCGTCTACCATCAAATTACTCCAGCCGAACTCAAAAAAATAAGCAACCTTACTACTCCCAATACCTCACTCGCTGTTTTTAAATTTCCGAAACATGAAGGCTTACAACATAATGGAATTAGGTTGGTACTTGACGGTATTCAAGATCCAGGGAATTTAGGCACAATTATTAGACTGTGTGATTGGTTTGGTGTCACCCAATTAATTTGTTCTAAAGATACTGTAGATTGTTATAATCCAAAGGTTGTACAGGCTACAATGGGTTCGCTGGCTAGAGTTGAAATTGTTTATACCGATCTGGTGACTTTACTTGAAGCCGTAAACGTGCCTATTTATGGTGGTGTTCTAGGAGGAGTTTCTTTGTACTCAGAAAAATTAATGCAGGAGTCTTATATTGTGGTAGGTAATGAAGGTAATGGCATTTCCGAAGAGATAAAATCCCTATTAACGCACAAAATTACCATACCGCAATATGGTGATTCTCAAAAAACAGAAAGTTTAAATGTAGCTACCGCAACCGCAATATTGCTAAGTGAAGCAATGCGCCTTACTGAAACGTAAAGTTTATAAATACACCTCTTGATCTCATTTTTGCAATATTACCTGTGTAAGGGCTATTTGGATCGTCATCCCTAACAAGCTCGTCATTTATTGCAAAAACGCCACGGATAGATGGAGTGAATTTGAAGAAGAAAAGGTAAAAATCAACACCAAAGCCTACCTCATAATACGAAGTGTATTTTTTGGTTCTAAATTGACCTTGCTCATTGTCTTCTGGATTGTCTTGATTACTTGAAAGATTTAAAGAACCAGAGAGGCCACCTACTATAAAAGGTTTAAAGTTATTGATTCTCTTCGTTGAAAATTTAACTAATAAAGGCACGTGTATATAGGTAGATTGTAAATCTCTTTCACGATCATTCTCTTCTACAAACTCTCTAAATGTTAAGTTACGTTCGGTGAAAAATAAGCCTGGTTCAAGTCTTATATTGATATGCTTATTAATACGCACATCACCTACTAATCCAACATTAAAACCACCTGAGCTGTTTACAACGACATCTGTTTCTGGGCCAAAATCTTGATTGTAGTCAAAATTAAAATCATAAGAGTTGAACCCTAAAAAGTAACCATAGGAAAGACGTTTATTGTCAAATGTTTCAAGATTTGCCACTCGTTCTTTACTAAATAGCTGCGCATTAGCATTCTGAGCGAAAATGGTAATAGCTAAAATGAATAAAAACCTTTTCATCTGTTAAAAATATTTGTAAAATAAGAAAATGGTATGCCCAAATATATATCTTCGGTTGACTTATAAATTATTAATGGGCATTTCATAAATTATTTTGTAGCACTATAAATTGTAGCTACACCTAGGGTTTGAGGTTTGTGTAGCACTTCTTTAAACCCCGTTTTTTGTAAAATATTGTTAAGGGC
>JALZVC010000065.1 GCA_023301205.1 Flavobacteriaceae bacterium | reverse complement strand
ACCAAAGTCTTTATTAAATCTCGTTTCTTTCCCGATGCTTGATAGATTACGAATCCATGCTGCTTGTTTAGGGCTTAAGTATTTTTCAGGATTTTGTCTACTTCCTAAAGCAGCATTAATTTTTGTGCGCTGTAAAGGGCTTAGTGGTAAATACTTATATTCTGAGTGTTGTAAGTAATAATCCTCATCTTTCTCTGACCATCTAAATTTTCCATTAGCAACAGGAACCATTTTATTTTTCTTAGCAAAAGCGTCTAATGCTTCGCCATTAGTGGTATTGGCATCATAAGTAACCTTTACCACTTCACCGCTCTGAAATCCAGCCTGTGTAGTGATTACACCTTCTTGAGATCCTAATTGTTTCTCTCCTGTCCAAAAACAATACATTTTATAGGTCTTTTCTTTAATGTTGGTAGCAGTAAGCTCTTTACCTAGAAGATTCACATATTCTGGAATATTATTACCGTTTTCTTTTAAAGAAACAAGCATCGCATTATACAATCCCTTAGCAGAGTAATCACTCGCTACACGACGTACAAGGTTATCGCCACTTGCATCAACAATACGTACAACTGGATTATTCCAACTAGGTTCGTTGTATTTTTTAAGGATTTTCGCGTCTTTTCCTCCTTTATTATTAAAGATAGCTAAAGGAATAAATTCGTTTTCAATCGCTTCTGCTAATAGCGGATTACTAAGTACGTTATGGCCGTAATTACGGCACGTAGCACAACCAGGTACTTCTTGAAATAGTATCAAAACTGGTTTCCCTTCCTTTTGTGAAAGTGATAGGGCAGTATCATAATCGCGAAGCCAGGCTACATTACCTAACTCTTCATCTTGATTTTTCGGGTTTGTTCTTTGTTGAGCAAATAGCGCACTAGATACTACTAATAAACACATTGTAACTATGGATGTCGTTTTCATATGATTTTTTTTATGTTCCTCTTGTCAGTCGAAGTACACACCTATTACTAACGAAAAAGTGAAACCAAAACTTTTTTTGATTTCACTTTTAACAGTATTTAATATTTCAGATGAAATCTTAACGCCCGTATAACATTTCATAAAGATCGTGATACTTCTCTTTTATCACCTTACGTTTTGGTTTCATGGTAGGAGTTAGTTGACCTCCTTCAATACTCCATATATCTGGTGTAAGTTGGAAGGTTTTAATCTTTTCCCATTTACCAAATTTCTCATTATAGGTGTCAATCTCTGTCTGTAATCTATCTCTTAATCTATCGTCTTTACATGCTACAGCTGTGTCTTTTGATAAATCAATACCTTTATCTTTTTTCCATCCTTCAATATACTCCCAATTAGGTTGTATTAAAGCTGCAGGCATTTTCTCTCCATCACCAACGACCAATATTTGCTCGATGAATAAAGATTGTTTCATCGCATTTTCTAATAATTGAGGTGCAATATATTTACCACCACTGGTTTTGAACATAGATTTTTTGCGGTCTGTAATCTTTAAGAAACCATCACTATCAACAATACCAATGTCTCCCGTATGGAAATAGCCGTTCTTAAGGACTTCTGCAGTTTTTTCTGGGTCTTTATAATAGCCCTGCATTACCTGTGGGCCTTTTATTAAAATTTCTCCATCTGCTGCTATTTTTATTTCAGTTTCAGGTAATGCTTTTCCAACAGTACCAATTCTAAATCCATTATCTCTCAAATCATTAACCGTACATACTGGAGAAGTTTCGGTTAGACCGTAACCTTCCATTACTGGGCATCCTGCAGCGTTAAATACTCTTGCCAGACGTGGTTGTAATGCAGCAGAACCAGATGCAATGGCTTTAAGATTTCCGCCTAGTGCTTCCTGCCATTTGCTAAAAATAAGTTTACGTGCAATTCCAAGTTTGGTTTGATACCACCAGCCGTTCTTTCCGTAAGGTTCCCATTCTAATCCTAAATCTACCGCCCAGAAAAAAAGCTTTTTCTTAACGCCAGTCAAAGCTGTTCCTTTTGCCATAATCTTATCAAATACCTTCTCTAATAATCGAGGTACAGCACTCATAACATCTGGATGAATTTCTTGTAAGTTCTCGCTAATAGTCTCAAGGCTTTCTGCAAAATAAATGCTTGTTCCAGTATATTGATACATATATAATAGCATACGCTCATATATGTGGCAGACAGGTAAAAAGCTTAATGCCTTAGCACTTCCTTGCACTAGCGGAAGTCTACCTTCGCTATGCATTGCATTAGATGCAATGTTTTTATGACTTAACATAACTCCCTTGGGCTTTCCTGTTGTTCCAGAAGTATAAATAAGTGTTGCTAGATCATCTTCCGTAACAGCAGCCTTTCTTTTGTCTACTTCTTCTTGTAAGTCTTTATTTTGGTTTCCTAAATCAATTAATTCCTGAAAGTTCTTTCCATTAGCGATATCATCAAAGCAATAGACCGCTTTTAGCGAAGGGACATTTTGTTTGCATTTTTCTACTTTATTAAGTACTTCATCACAAGAAACAAAAACGTAAGAAGCTTCAGAATGATTTAAAACATATTCATACTCTTCTGCACTTATAGTAGGATAGATGGGAACATCTTGCGCGCCAATTTGTAAAATTCCTATGTCACATATATTCCATTCTGTTCTATTAGTCATTGAAATAATAGCAATCTTATCATTGGGTTGTACCCCTAATTTAATTAATCCACGACTAATAGCGTTTGCTTTATCTATGTATTCTGAAATTGAAGTTTTAACCCATTTGCCATTCACTTTTGTAGTTAAAGCATCGTCTTTCGGGTATCTTTCTTGTTGGTAGTAAGGAAAATCAAATAGTCTTTTTACTTCTATCATGTTGCATAAAATTATGAACTAGAAAAATAGGAAAAAACAACGTAGTATTAACTAAAATTGGAAAAAAAAATGCCAAACAAATTGTCCGGCATTATGAATAAATCAAATGTATTCTTTTTATTCTTTGATAATCTTTAACGAAGTAGTTGCACCTTCACTAGAAAGTATCATAATATAAATACCTCGTGCAAAAGCGCTATAATCAATTTGCTGTGAGCCACTTAAGTTATTTGTTTCTGAAATGCGCTGTCCTTGAATCGTATAGATGTCTATATCATAATTAGATAAGTTCGTATTGATATTAAGGTAATTCGATACTGGGTTAGGAAAAACACTAAAGTTAGTAGCCAAAGTATCTTCTACTGATAGAACAGCTTCTTCAACGATATTAAAGGTTAAATCATCAAAGTAAAACCCATCTTCACGAATTATATTATCAGATCTAATTATAAATCTTGCAAGAATAATCTCGCCAAGATAATCGCTTAAGTCTATTTCTTCTTGCACCCAACCATTACTATCTCCATCATAAATTGGTTCTCCTGTAGGTTGCAAATTTTGATCACTCCCAGGATTCGTAAAATTACCACATTGTCCAATCCAAGAATTTCCTCCATCTATAGAAATTTGAAATTGAGCAAAATCAAAACTATCTTCAATTTCCCATTGTGCAAAAAATGTAACATTAGCACCAGTGGCATCTGTCAAATCTATCGGGTCGCTTAACGTAATAGATTCATTCGTGTTATTTGGATAGTTTCCGTTAGGGGAATCTGTAATCGAAGTAGAAGGGGAAACAAAGCTCTCTGAAGTTACGCTAAAACCATTAGAGTTAAAATTAGTAGTCGTACTACTACCATCGTCAAAAAAAATCTCATTTAAAGTTCCAAATAGTTTTCGCACACTAATTCTAGTATCAAAAGTTCCGTTGTTAACCACTAAATCAAACAAAATTTCATTTTCACTATTTACATTACCCGTCAAGGAGTAATTTATTGATCCGCTCTGTGTTTCAAGTAAATCAATGTTTGTGAATACTTGTGGAGCTCCTACTGTTCCAATATTATTTGATATTGGTATTAAACTAACAGTGAAATCTCCGTCGCCTGACAGACCTAATCTCCTAATATTGAAGTCGGCACTATTTTGTGATTGGTCTACGTAAGTAGGACCAACTTCATCAATTTGCGCAAAATTATTCACCATTTTAGCAGCAGTAAGATTTAAAAACAACATTGTTTTAGATAAATCTTCTATTTGATTTGCTGGAGGCCAAAAGGAAGTCCCTATTTCTGGCGTAAATGCAAGAATTTGATCGTGAGTACCAACCGTGCCATACATAAAGTCGTCACTATCTCCAGAAAAAGGCGAATCTCTTAAATTAGTAAAATCATTTTCAGAAACTAACTCGTTAGATATTGCAATAAATAAGTCTTCATCTGGTGTGGCAACATCAGCATAGGCGTGCGGGTAGTATAATAACTCACCAGAAGTATGGTTGTTAAATGCCATAGTAAAATTATGATTTTCTACAAACCACCTCATTGCTTGGGTTTCTACTTCAGAAAAAGGAGCCGTACCGCGATAAATTTCACTACCTGGATTTCCTGATGAGCCAGGACCACCCCAAACACCATTATTTGGATTACCGTCAATAAAAAAGTTATAGTTTCTGTTGTTATCTACACCTACACTGCCATTACCATTTAATCGTCTGTTTTTTCTCCAAAACCCACCTCCATTAGGATCTGTTACTTGATTATATAGATAACCATCAGGATTTACAACAGGTACAAAATATAGTTCTGTATTGTCAACAATGTTTTGAACCTCTAGATCTGTTTCATAATTTTCAAGTAAATACCACATATAAAAAATGAGTTGCATTAATGAGACTGGCTCTCTTGCATGATGAATAGAGGTATGTAATATTTGAGGTTCTCCTTCGGTATTGTTATCTGGGTTATCACTTATTTTAACCCATTTAATTCCGTTACCACCAATTGAAGGGGTTACAGAGTTATCTGGTACACCTTCTGTTACAAAATTACTAATGTTAGAAGGCGTAGTTATTAAATTAGGAAATAACACTTTCATTAGATCTAATTGGTCTAAAACTTCCTGGTAAGTTAAGTAACCACCCATTGATCCTAGGGTAAAATTATCTGGAGTTTCGTAATCCGTATTAGAGTTTGCATCACAGCTAGCATTAGCATTTTTTTGTGATGGTGTATTTTTTTTATTTTCTTCTAAAAAATGCGCTTTTAGATCAGGTATTAGTATTTCTACTTGATACCCGTTTTCTTTTGCAATTCGTAATTCTGACTCAGCAAATTCTGAAATATAATAAACACCTTTCTTGTTTATCCCGTGATCTATAGTCACTCCAAATGCAGATAATTGTGAAAGCGGTTTGTCTTCACTGTAAAAAATTTTTGCTCTCTGGTATCTTTCCTGAACATTTTGACCGATGCTCTGTAATGAAGTCACGAGGATAGTAATAAATAGTAAATACTTTTTCATAGGAAAGCGTAGGCTAATTAATAAATTATTTGCTCTGTAAAAGTAGCCAAACCTTTCGTGCATTACTGTTAAGGAAGATATAAATATGAGAAAATCACTTCTTTTCAAGCCATTTTCTTGCATTTACAAAACCTTCTAACCAAGGACTTACCTCATCGTTACTGTCGCTAGGGTAGTAGCCCCAGTTCCAAGGGAAGGTAGATCGTTCTAGATGTGGCATCATCACTAAGTGTCTTCCAGTTTTATCGGTCATCATAGCGGTGTTATAGTCACTTCCATTTGGGTTAGCAGGAAAACCTTCATAACCGTATTTACCTACTATATTATAATGCCCTTCATCTTTAGGTAAAGAGAATTTACCTTCCCCGTGTGCTGCCCAAATACCAAGGGTGCTACCTTCAAGACTAGATAACATCACAGAGTTGTTTTTCTGAATGGCAACAGAAGTAAATGAACATTCAAACTTACCACTATCATTATGCAGCATTTTTGGCTTCTCTGTATCTTCTGGCGTTAATAAGCCTAACTCAACAAAGAGTTGGCAACCATTACAGACTCCTAATGATAAAGTATCGTCTTTTGCAAAGAAGTCTTTTAATGCCTTGTTTGCTTTCTCATTATATAAGAAGGCACCTGCCCAACCTTTTGCAGAACCTAATACATCACTGTTTGAGAATCCTCCGACAGCAGCGATAAATTTAATGTCTTCAAGTGTTTCACGACCGCTAATGAGGTCTGTCATATGCACATCCTTAACATCAAATCCTGCCAGATACATTGCGTTTGCCATTTCACGTTCACTATTAGATCCTTTTTCTCTTATGATAGCTGCTTTAATGCGTTCACTTTTAGAGATAGCAGGTAATTGCCCTGTAAATTGCTCCGGAAATGTGAATTTTAAAGGTTGTTTCTTATAATTTTGAAAACGTGCTTCTGCTTGATTTCCGCTTTGTTTTTGATCTAAAAGATATGAAGTTTGATACCAGGTATCGCGCATTTCGGAAATATCAAAAACAACTTCTTGACTACCTAATTTTAATTCTAGCGATTTACTTTCTGCAACTTCACCTAAATTATGGAAGGTAATATCGTTTGCAATCATTGCTTTTTCAAATACTGTATTGTCATTCGCTTGAATTACAATTCCGCAGTTTTCTGCAAATAGAATTTTCACTAAATCATCACCTAATCCTGTTAAATCTAGCTGAGCTCCTGTATTCGTATTTCCGAAGAAAAGCTCTAACAATGTAGTAATCAAACCACCAGAAGCAACATCGTGCCCAGCAGTAATATGATTGTGTTTTATTAAATCTTGTACGGTGTTAAAAACAGTCTTAACATAGGCTGCACTTTTAACCGTTGGTGCTTCATTACCTATGGCGCTTAAAATCTGCCCAAAAGAAGAACCACCTAATTTAAAGTCGTCTTGAGATATATTAATGTAGTAAATATTTCCTTTTCCTAATTGAGCAACTGGCTCAACTACTTGCTTAATATCACTGCAATGTGCACCTGCAGATATAATTACCGTTCCTGGAGAGATTACCTCTTCATTCTTGTATTTCTGTTTCATAGAAAGGGAATCCTTTCCAGTTGGTACGTTAATACCAAGGTCAATACTAAACTCGCTAATTGCTTCTACCGCTTTGTATAAACGTGCATCTTCACCTTCATTATTACAAGGCCACATCCAGTTTGCAGAGAGCGAAATACTCTTAAGTCCTTCTTGTAAAGGTGCCCAGATAATATTTGTAAGTGACTCTGTAATAGAATTACGTGCACCAGCAACCGGATCAATTAATCCAGAAATAGGGGAGTGCCCAATACTCGTGGCAACACCATTTTTACCGTTATAATCTAGCGCCATCACGCCACAATTGTTAAGTGGTAATTGTAATGGGCCAGCACATTGTTGTTTTGCAACTTTACCAGTTACACAACGATCTACTTTATTAGTAAGCCAGTCTTTACAAGCAACCGCTTCCAGTTGCAATACTTGACTCACATAGTTTTTTATTTCTAAAACGTCATAACTCGCATTTTTGTAATCACGAACTACTGTTTTATCATCCATTATCGTCTTAGGAGAGCTTCCGAAGAAATCTTCTAATGCATAATCCATAGGAGTCTCACCTGTAGTTTTGCTCTTAAAAGTAAACCTGTGGTCGCCCGTTACTTCACCAACTTCATACATAGGAGAACGTTCTCTATCTGCAACACGTTGTAAAGTGTCAATATCTTTTTCACCTATTACAAGACCCATACGTTCTTGAGATTCGTTACCTATAATTTCTTTTGCAGAAAGTGTTGGGTCTCCCACAGGAAGCTTATCAAGGTCTATTAAACCACCAGTATCTTCCACAAGTTCGCTTAAACAATTAAGGTGTCCACCTGCGCCGTGATCGTGAATAGAAACAATAGGGTTTATATCGCTCTCCACCATACCACGAACCGCGTTTGCAGCACGTTTTTGCATTTCTGGATTAGAACGTTGAATGGCGTTTAACTCAATTCCGCTAGAAAATTCGCCGGTGTCTGCACTAGATACAGCTGCACCACCCATACCAATTCTATAATTTTCTCCACCAAGGATGACTACTTTGTCTCCTGTTTTTGGGGTGTCTTTTAATGCTTGGTCTGCTTTACCGTAACCAATACCACCAGCCATCATTATCACTTTGTCAAAACCTAATTTTCTAGCATCATTTTGATGCTCAAAAGTAAGTACAGAACCCGAGATTAAAGGTTGTCCAAATTTGTTTCCAAAATCTGAAGCTCCATTACTGGCTTTTATTAATATGTCTAAAGGAGTTTGATATAACCAATCTCTTGGCTTCATTGATTTTTCCCAAGGCTTCTCATCATTTAATCTTGAGTAAGAAGTCATGTAAACAGCTGTACCTGCTAATGGTAAAGAACCTTTACCACCGGCAAGTCTATCTCTAATCTCACCACCACTACCTGTTGCAGCACCATTAAAAGGCTCTACGGTAGTAGGGAAGTTGTGTGTTTCTGCTTTTAACGAAATCACACTATCAAATTCTGTATTCTTATAATAATCTGGCTTGTCTGCAGTAGCAGGAGCAAATTGTGTTGCTTTTGGTCCTTTTACAAACGCTACATTATCTTTATATGCAGAAACAATATCATTAGGATGTTGTTTACTCGTTTCTTTAATAAGTTTGAATAAAGAAGTAGGCATTTCTTCTCCATCAATAATAAAAGTCCCATTAAAAATTTTATGACGACAATGCTCACTATTGGCTTGACTAAAAGCAAAAACCTCTGAGTCTGTAAGTGGTCTGTCTATCTTTTTTGATAATTCTTCTAGATACACAACCTCTTCTTCATTTAAGGCAAGTCCTTCTTCTTTATTAAATGCTGAAATGTCTTGTATGTCTTTAATAGGTTCTGGTGCAATATTTATAGTAAAAATATCTTGATCTAGCTCCTGATACTTTTGAGATAGCATAGGGTCGAATGTCTCCGTTGTTACTGAAGCATTGAAAAACTCTTCAATTCTAATAATGCCTTCAATGCCCATATTTTGGGTGATTTCAACGGCATTTGTACTCCAAGGCGTAATCATTGCTGCGCGTGGACCAATAAAAAAATCCGTGAGTACGGATTTATCTATTTGAGGGACGTCGCCAAAAAGCCACGTTAATTTTTCACTATCTGTTGCGTTAATTTCTCCGTTAGTTTGGACTGCAAAAACTTTGTTTTTAGCGTTTCCGAAGAAGTGAATCATACACTTAGGTATTAGAGGGTTATTTTAGAATCGCAAAGGTAATTATTTTATATAAACACTAACAATGGCTAATCATTATGATTACTTAATTTATCCACAAGTTTTACAGTTATTAACAATGTTTTAAAAGTGAATTTTAGTTATAAAATAATAATTAAATCAAACACTACATAAAAGTATAAGATGTAAATTTCTACATTTAAATATTAAAAACTGGCGCTGTCAGGTATCATTATTTGTAGTAACGCCTTTCCTTTATACCAAGAAACCATATTAACATCACTTCGGAAATAACGAAGTTTAATTAATATTAGCACGTGATAAAATACCGTGATTAAATACTATCTTTGCCCATAAAAAAAATCAAGAAATGTAATTATTTATAACGTATCACATTTCCGAATTAATTAGTAAAGAGCATAGTATAAATAGGCGGTGCAACTGCAAAGCCAATAGAATAATATATATGAAAGCAGGAATAGTAGGATTGCCTAATGTAGGTAAATCGACCCTTTTTAATTGTCTGTCTAATGCAAAAGCGCAAAGTGCTAACTTTCCGTTTTGTACCATAGAGCCTAATATAGGAGTAGTAAACGTCCCAGATAATAGATTGGTAAAACTAGAAGAACTTGTAGTTCCAGAAAAAGTAATTCCGGCAACTGTAGAGATTGTAGATATTGCTGGCTTGGTCAAAGGAGCAAGTAAAGGTGAAGGACTTGGGAATCAGTTTTTAGGTAATATTCGTGAGACAGATGCAATACTTCATGTGTTGCGTTGTTTTGATGACCCTAATATTGTACACGTAGATGAGAGCGTAGATCCTGTAAGGGATAAAGAAACAATTGATATCGAATTGCAGTTAAAAGATCTTGATACCGTTGATAAAAAATTAGAGAAAGTAAAAAGAACGGCGCGTACTGGTAATAAAGAAGCACAAGCAGAGGAAGCTATACTTTTAAAATTAAAAGAAGGTTTAGAACAGGGGACTTCTGTTCGTGCTATTTCTTTTACAGATAAAGAACGTGAAGAGCAGGTAAAGCCATTACAGTTTATTACAGATAAACCAGTTATGTATGTGTGTAACGTAGATGAGGCCGGAGCAAAAGCGGGTAATGCTTATGTAGATAAGGTAAGAGAAGCGGTTAAAGATGAAGATGCAGAAGTAATTTTTCTAGCTGTAGGGATGGAAGCAGATATTACTGAATTAGATGATTTTGAAGAACGCCAAATGTTTTTAGAAGATATGGGCTTACAAGAGCCTGGTTCTGCAAAATTGATTAGAGGTGCATATAAGTTATTAGATCTACAAACCTACTTTACAGCAGGTGTTAAAGAAGTAAGAGCTTGGACAATACCAACAGGGTCAACAGCACCACAAGCTGCTGGAGTAATCCATACAGACTTTGAAAAAGGGTTTATTAGAGCTGAAGTTATTGGTTACGATAATTACGTGGAATACGGTAGCGAGGCTAAAGTAAAAGAAGCAGGAAAGATGGGCGTTGAAGGAAAAGAATATGTGGTTAAAGATGGAGATGTTATGCACTTTAGGTTTAATGTGTAGTCTTTTGTCATTAGTCTTTGGACGAGACATATTGTATTAAAAAAAAGACCATCATTATTGATGGTCTTTTTTTTAAGCTATTGTGGTTTCTTTTGATTTTTCCTTGGTAGTTTGATTGAAATCAAGTGCTACTTGATTATTTATGATATCATCAAAAGTTTCTCTTTTTCTAATTAAGTTTGCTTGATCTTTATACCATAATACTTCGGCAGGGCGGTATCTTGAGTTGTAGTTGCTTGCCATAGAAAAACAATACGCTCCCGCATTTTTAAAAGATAAAATATCTCCTTGATTTATTTCTGAAATACGCCTGTTATTAGCAAAAGTGTCTGTTTCACAAATATAACCAACTACCGAGTAAAAGCGTTCGCGACCTTCCGGGTTAGAAATATTTACAATCTCGTGTTGAGATCCATATAACATAGGTCTTATTAAGTGATTAAAGCCGCTATCAACTTGCGCAAATACCGTAGAAGTAGTCTGTTTAACCCCATTCACTTTAACCAAAAATTCGCCAGATTCACTCACTAAAAACTTACCAGGCTCAAAAGCCAAGGTAAGTTCCCTGCCATATTCTCTACAAAAATGGTTGAATCTTTCGGTGAGTTTTTCACCAAACTCTTCCACATTGGTTTCTATATCGCCATCTTTATAAGGTACTTTAAAACCAGATCCAAAGTCCATAAATTCTAAGTCCTTGAAGTTCTTTGCGGTTTCAAATAATATTTCGCTGGCATATAAAAACACATCAATATCTAAAATATCACTACCAGTATGCATATGAATACCGTTGATATTCATATTTGTATTTTCTACAATACGTAATATGTGTGGTATTTGATGTATGGAAATACCAAACTTGCTATCAATATGACCTACAGAGATATTAGTGTTTCCACCTGCCATTACGTGTGGGTTAATACGAATACAAACTGGAATATCTTTATTGCGCGTACCAAACTCTTCTAGGATAACTAAGTTATCTATATTAATTTGCACACCTAGTTTAGCTACAGCTTCTATTTCGGCAAGTGATACGCCATTTGGAGTAAATATGATATCCTGAGGGTCAAAACCAGCAGTAAGGCCTAGTTTAACTTCTTGTATAGATACGGTGTCTAAAGCCGCCCCAAAACTTTTCATTAGTTTTAAAACTGAAATATTAGACAATGCTTTAACGGCATAATGAATTTTAACCTGTTTGACCTTTTTAAATGCAGCTGTTAAACGTTTATATTGCTTTTCAATAGTATTTGCGTTGTAAACATAAACAGGACTACCATAGTCTGCTGCAATCGATAAAAGATCTTGAGAATTCATTTTAATAAGTTAAGAATTAATTAAGCCCGCAAAACTAAAAATCTTTAGGTATTCAATTTCGCTATTCAATGTTTAAATTTTGTTAAAAAAACAAGAAGTGGTAGGTGCTATTTTTCAATACACATTTTAAGTGTTTGTACATCAAAACATGACCATTAAAAATGTATTGTTAGTCAAAAATAAAAATCCTCAATACAGCAAAACTGTATTGAGGATTTTTATTTTTGACTACTAATCAATAACTAATTCAAAATAAGAAAACGTTTATGGGCACTATTGTTTTTGCTGTTTAGTTTCATAAAATAAACGCCATTTGCTAAATTGTCTATATCAAATTCTGTCATATTAATCTTAGTAAGTCCTTGATTCACTTCAATTTTCTTTCGCTCTATCAAAATACCATTAAGATTGAAAATTGAAAATTCAGCCATGTTTGCATTAGTACTATTAATTTCAATAACACTTTGATTAGTAATAGGGTTTGGCTGAATGTTAAAAGAGTAATCATTGGTTTTAATATCAGAAAGACCTAAAATAGGTTGCGTCACTCTAATACTGTCCATAATCACAGGATTTATGGGTCTGTCGTTTGCATTTACAGGAACGTCTTCAATTATTTCTACAATTTCCCAACCTGTAATCACTTCACCAAAAACTGGATGTGCAGACGATGTCGGTGCATTATCAAAATCTAAAAAGATATTATCCTTAAGGTTGATGAAAAATTGACTCCCCCCAGTATTTGGCCCCGAATTCGCCATAGAAAGTGTTCGTTCTAGGTTAGAGAGGCTAGGATCAAACTCATCATCTATAGTGTAGCCAGGGCCTCCAGAACCAGTTCCAGTAGGATCGCCACCTTGAATTACAAAATTTGAAATTACACGATGAAAAATAACTCCATCATAAAATTCTTGCTCCACAAGATCTAAAAAATTACCAGCTGTAATTGGTTTTAAATCGTCAAACAGTTCCACTTCAAAATCACCTAGTGTTGTGTAAAAGGTAACGACAGTTTGAGATTTTAAAGTTCCGAAGGAACAAAAAATAAATAATGCATAGAGTAATGATTTTTTCATATTAAGGAAATTTTATCAAATATAATAAGAATTTGTCGATTTAAAACATCAATGTGAAGATAGTTTTAATGGATTTACTAGTCGTAAATGTTTGTTATAGGTCGCTCAGATGTTTTATATCATTGTTCAAAAGGTTTCGGTTTAAAATATATACACGTTGATTTTATAGCTGAAAGTAATTAACAATTAAACCAGGCTAATTGTTAATTACTTTAGCTTGGATTTATTCCAAATTATAAGTGATAGTCCTATATTTAACACCATTCACAAGCACTCATGGCAGACACTAAATATACTGAAGATAATATTAGATCGCTCGACTGGAAAGAGCACATACGTATGCGTCCTGGGATGTATATTGGTAAACTAGGAGATGGTTCTTCTGCAGATGATGGTATTTATATTTTACTTAAAGAAGTACTTGATAATAGTATTGATGAGTTTGTTATGGGTGCTGGCAGAACCATAGAGATCAGGATTAAAGATAGGGTAGTGAAGGTGCGCGATTTTGGGCGTGGTATCCCGCTAGGTAAAGTGGTAGATGTAGTGAGCAAAATGAACACGGGAGGAAAATATGATTCTCGAGCCTTTAAAAAATCTGTAGGTTTAAATGGGGTAGGTACAAAGGCAGTAAATGCTTTATCTTCGTTTTTTAAAGTAGAATCACACAGAGATAACCAAAGCAAGTTTGCAGAGTTCTCGAAAGGAGAATTAAAAGAAGAAAGTGGTGTAGAAGAGAGTAGCAAACGTAAAGGAACAAAAGTAACCTTTATTCCAGATGAGGTTATTTTTAAAAATTACAAATATCGCAACGAGTATGTAGAGAAAATGCTACGATACTATGTGTATTTAAATCCAGGACTAACCATAGATTTTAATGGCGAGAAGTTCTTGAGTGAAAATGGCTTACGTGATTTACTGGAAGATAACATGGCTCAAGAAGATATGTTGTATCCTGTAATTCACTTAAAAGGCGATGATATTGAGGTTGCTATCACACACAGTAAAACACAATATAGCGAGGAGTATCATAGTTTTGTAAACGGACAGAATACTACACAAGGTGGAACACACTTAGCGGCTTATAGAGAAAGTTTAGTTAAAACCATTAGAGAGTTTTATGGTAAAAATTATGATTCGAGTGATATTCGTAAATCAATTGTATCTGCCATAAGTATCAAAGTAATGGAGCCCGTTTTTGAGAGTCAGACAAAAACAAAATTGGGTTCTACAGATATGGGGGGCGATTTGCCAACGGTGCGTACCTATATTAACGATTTTGTTAAAACCCAACTCGATAATTATTTACATAAGAATACAGGTGTTGCAGAGAGTATACAACGCAAGATCCTAACAGCAGAGCGGGAACGAAAAGAGTTGTCTGGAATACGGAAACTGGCTAAAGATCGTGCTAAGAAATCAAACCTTCACAATAAAAAATTACGTGACTGCCGTATTCACTTAGGTGATACCAAGAAAGAACGCAATCTCGAGTCAACATTATTTATTACAGAGGGAGATTCTGCAAGTGGTAGTATTACAAAAAGTAGAGATGTTAATACACAGGCAGTTTTCAGCTTAAAAGGTAAGCCTTTAAATAGTTACGGACTCTCAAAAAAGATTGTGTACGAGAATGAAGAATTCAACTTACTGCAAGCTGCATTAAACATAGAAGAGTCTATAGCAGATCTACGCTACAACAATATAGTGATTGCAACAGATGCCGATGTAGATGGGATGCACATACGCTTATT
>JALZVC010000064.1 GCA_023301205.1 Flavobacteriaceae bacterium | reverse complement strand
GTATTGGTCTAGCTACCAGAAAAATTACTCCGTACTTTTACAGAAAGGTATATGGTTGCTTCGACAAGTTCAGCACAGGCTCGCAGTGTGACACTTCGACTCCGCTCAGTAGAACTATAGCTATCTTGCCTTTTTTTTTGTCCATTTTTTTGGAATTCACGTGTGCTCCATGCATCTTTGCATATTATAAAAAGTATGTCTCAAATAGTTTTAATTACAGGTGGTTCTTCGGGTATCGGCAAAGCTGTCGGTATTTACCTTAAAGAACAAGGATTTACCGTTTATGGTACCAGTAGAAATCCATCTCGTTTTGATGCTAATTTTCCTATAAACTTACTTGCGTTAGATGTTACTAATAGTGAGAGTGTAACTACGTGCGTTGCTGAAATTTTAAAAATTGAAGGACGTCTAGATGTTTTAATAAACAACGCTGGTGTGGGTATCACAGGGCCTATTGAAGAAACACCAACCTCTGAAATTAATAAAGCATTTGCCACCAATCTCTACGGGCCCATAGAAATGATTAATGCTGTTTTGCCTGCGATGCGTAAGCAAGGAAGTGGCACCATTATTAATATTTCTTCTATTGCTGGTTATATGGGATTACCGTATCGTGGAGTGTATTCTGCTACCAAAGGAGCACTAGAGTTATTGACAGAAGCGTACAGGATGGAAGTGAAACAGTTTGGTATAAAAATGACAAATGTTGCTCCGGGAGATTTTGCTACTAATATTGCGGCAGGGAGATACCACGCACCTGTGTTGGAAGACTCTCCATATAATCAGGCGTATAGTAATACCCTAAAAATGATGGATGAACATGTTGACGCAGGCGAAGATCCATTAGCCATGGCAAAAGTAATCCATACAATCATAAAAACGGATTCGCCCAAAATACATTATAAAGTAGGCGCTCCGCTTCAAAAATTTTCTATAGTTTTAAAAAGATTATTGCCAGATAAAATGTACGAGCGAATATTAATGAAACATTACAAATTGTAAGGCTGGAACATTTCAGAAATTAATAAACTTAAAATGTAGCTATGAAATTTTTTATCGATACTGCAAATCTAGAACAAATTAAAGAAGCGCAAGATCTTGGTGTGCTCGATGGTGTGACCACAAACCCGTCACTAATGGCTAAAGAAGGGATTACTGGGCACGATAATATATTAAAGCATTATGTAAGTATCTGTAATATTGTGGAAGGTGATGTGTCTGCAGAAGTTATTTCTGCAGATTTTAAAGGAATAATTCGTGAAGGTGAATCACTGGCAGAATTGCATCCTCAAATTGTGGTAAAGGTACCTATGATTAAAGAAGGAGTAAAGGCGATTAAATACTTTAGTAATAACGGGATTCGTACTAATTGTACTCTTGTTTTCTCTGCAGGCCAAGCTTTATTGGCTGCAAAAGCTGGAGCAACGTATGTTTCTCCTTTTATAGGGAGATTAGATGATATCTCTGCAGATGGTCTTAATTTAATCGCAGAAATACGATTGATTTATGATAACTATTCTTTTGAAACACAAATTCTTGCAGCATCTATACGTCATACGATGCACGTGATAGAATGCGCAAAATTAGGTGCAGATGTGATGACGGGACCACTATCTTCTATAGAGGGTCTATTAAGGCATCCATTAACGGACAGTGGTTTAGAAAAGTTTTTAGCAGATTATAATAAGGGGAATTAATTAATAGCCCTAAACTTACAACTCTTCTTCAAAAGCAGTATCTGTAATAGAGAGATTGGCATTTAGAATATTACCAGCAGCATCTAAAATGATAGTTTTTTCTGGAGTGTCAAGCATTAATGAAGATTTTGCAGAAGCTAAATTTTCTAATTGAAATTCGGTGCCTGGATCAGGATTCATAGTTTCTGCAATGCGTTTCCATTTTCTAAAATCTTTATCTGCATTAATTGCTATAAAATCATAGTTTGGAAATTTTACTTTTAAGGCTGCGGCTTTTTCATGAATCTCACGATAATGCTTTGCAGACTCGTAGGTCCAGAAATAGATAATACATTGCTTGTTAAGAACCTTATGTAGTGTTTTTATTTCGTTATTAAGACCCACCAGTTGTACATTGGGTATTTTTTTGCCAGGAACAATATTTACCGTTTGCTCCAGGATGTGTTTCAATTCTTCAATATTTTTCTCGTTTGACGAATATTTTTCAAATTTATTAAAGAGCGCATTGGCCTTTTCTACATTTGTGGTGTGCATTAAGTATCCTAATGCGGTTCGTCTTAGCAGTCTATTTTTAAGTGCTTCATGATGCGTAAGTTTATTTATTGCATTTAATTTTGCTTGTGCGTGCGTGAAATTAGAGCGTTTAAAAGCATCAGGATTTTTATAAGTGTCGTAGGCTACATTGTTAAAGTAGTTGTCCATAAAACGAAAGTAGGAGTAATGAGAGCGCATTAAATCATTACCAAAATCAATTTCTAATCTATGTTTTAAAAATTCGACTGGAAGTTCTTCATAAACAGCATCTCCACCTGATTTTAGTTTGGTAGAAATATACATCTCTTTCCATAAATAGAGGTCATAAGTTAAATTTTCATCTATAATTTGTTTAAATTTTCTAGGCGTATTAAGTGCTTTTGCATCAAATTTTTTACGAAAATTTTGGTGTACCCTATCTACAGAATCTAGTTTTTTTAGATAATCTTCTGGAGATAAAAGGTACCATTCTGGTAATTTGTTTTGAACCATCTCATCTTCTAAAAAAATGGTCATTAACAAGTTGTTTTTCTCAGCTCCAATACCACTGTATTTTAGGGATTCGTCAAAATCTATAGTGTTTACATGTATGAGTAAACTGTCATTTGGATATAGGTAAAACCTTTGGTATTCTCTATGATTAAAGGTGTAGATGCCTTCACTTAAACTGTCAATTGTATAACTAAATCTATTGTTTTTATCTAATTTTACAGAATCTAAAATGGCGTTGTTATAAGAGAGTACAACATATTCTCCTCTTGGATTTTCTATAACTCCACCTATGTAGGTGCCGCGTGCTTTTTTGTCTCGTGCAAAATCACACGACACTAAAGTGGCGCATCCTAATAAGATGAGTAATAGTCTAAGCATATTTGGGTAAATTGTGAAAATCAAAAATAAGGTACTCGACCACTCAATTTTGTTAATGCTAGGTTAAAAAAATTAAAAAATAAACCTATTTAAACCATCACTTATTTGTATTACTTTTGCAAAAATTTTAAGCTATGTTATCAGTAAATAATTTATCGGTTCAATTCGGTAAGCGAATACTCTTTGATGAGGTAAATACGAAGTTCAATAAAGGGAATTGCTATGGAATCATTGGTGCTAATGGAGCAGGAAAATCTACGTTTCTTAATATCATTGCAGGAAAAATGGATCCTACTTCTGGACACGTACATTTAGAGTCGGGAAAGCGCATGTCTGTGCTAGAACAGAATCACAATGCCTGCGATGAGTTTATGGTGTTAGAGACTGTGGTACGTGGTAATAAAGAAATGTTTAAAGTTAAATCTGAAATTGACAAACTTTATGAAGATTATACAGATGAAAACGCAGAAAAAATAGGAGAACTTCAAATCGTTTTTGAGGAAATGAATGGATGGAATGCAGACAGTGATGCTGCGTCTATGTTATCTAATCTAGGTATTGATGAGAGTTTGCATTATATCTCTATGGCAGATTTAGATGGTGTACAAAAAGTACGTGTGCTATTAGCCCAGGCACTTTTTGGTAATCCAGACGTGCTTATAATGGATGAGCCTACCAATGATTTGGATTACGAGACGATCTCTTGGCTAGAACATTTTTTATCAAATTATGAGGAATGTGTTATTGTGGTTTCTCACGATAGGCACTTTCTAGATGCGGTATGTACACATATTAGTGATATAGATTTTAGTAAGATAAATCACTTTAGTGGTAATTATACTTTCTGGTATGAGAGTAGTCAATTAGCAGCAAGACAAAAAGCACAACAAAACAAGAAAGCAGAGGATAAGAAAAAAGAGCTTCAAGATTTCATCATGCGTTTTAGTGCTAATGTGGCAAAGTCTAAACAGGCTACGTCTCGTAAAAAAATGATTGAGAAGTTAAATATTGAAGATATTAGGCCATCTAGTCGTCGCTATCCAGCTATTATTTTTGAAAGAGACCGCGAAGCTGGAGATCAGATATTAAATATTGAAGGATTATCTGCACTGCAAGAAGGGGATTCGTTGTTTACCAACGTGGATATTAACTTAGCTAAAGGTGATAAAGTAGTTATCTACTCTAAAGACTCCAGAGCAGCAACAGCATTTTACGAAATCATTAATAACGATAGACAAGCAGATGGAGGTACTTTCCAGTGGGGAGTTACTACAAGCCAGAGTTATTTGCCCTTAGATAATCATTCTTTTTTTGAAAGTGATTTGAGTTTAGTTGACTGGCTAAGACAATACGCCACTACAGAAGAAGAAAGAGAAGAGGTTTTTATTAGAGGTTTTTTAGGTAAAATGATATTTAGTGGAGAAGAGGCATTGAAAAAATGTAATGTACTTTCTGGTGGAGAAAAAGTTCGTTGTATGTTAAGTAGGATGATGATGATACGAGCAAATGTGTTAATGCTAGATGAACCTACAAACCACTTAGATCTAGAGTCGATAACAGCTTTTAACAACTCGCTTAAAAACTTTAAGGGGACAGTGCTCTTTACTACACACGATCACGAGTTTGCACAGACGTTGGGTAATCGCATTATAGAGTTAACACCAAAAGGGGTTATTGACCGCTATATGACGTTTGATGAATATATGAGTGATAAGAAAATTAAGGAATTACGTAATAAAATGTACGCTTAATCATCCTTTTTCGCCTAGTTCTTTGAGATAGCTGTCAATTACATCTTTGGCGCGTTCTAATTCTTCTTTGCGAATAAAAAGGCGTACTTGATTGGGTACACCAATGGCAAAACCTCCGGTGATACCGCTTTGATGATCATTTTTTTCTATTGGAGAAATGCCCATATCTAGAAGGCGAGCCTTTAGACCATTTGCAATCATTGAAGGTCCAGTATAAATACGTGTAGTTTGTTCAGGATTTTCCATAGCGTTTTTGTTTTTTATCAATGTACTTTAGAAATGTGCCAATTCCAATATTTTAACAAATATATAATACAGTACCTTTTACCAAATAAAGCATCTTGTTTTTCGTTTTGGTAAGGTATTTGCTTACTTTTATCCATAAATCAAGGTATATGAAATCGTTACAAAAGTATTTTTATCTAGTAGCCTTAGTGCTATTTACCGCAGGAACTACTGCCCAGACTGCTGTAAAAACAAACCCTGTAATTACTAAAAACTATCAAGGAATTACTTTTTCTTCTGAAAAGTCACTTGTTGAAAACCTAGCGCAGGCAGATAGGTTCTCTTATACAGAAGCCATTTTAACAAACCCAAGCTTACAGGAGTTAACCGCAGAAGGAAGCTACACTATTTTTGTAGCTCCAGATGCATTTTTTAGTGCTATGGATGAAGAAGAGCGTGATGCTTTTTTAGCTTCGTCTAATACAAATGTGCAAAAACAAGTGTTCGATACTTTTATTGTTCCAGGTAGAGTTGATAGTAATACGCTGGCTCATGAATTGAAAAAAAGAAATGGAACACCACTTTACTTAAAGACCGTTAGCGGTAATAATTTAGGTGTGAAAATGGTAGGAAACGATATAGTGTTGTTTGATACAGACCACCAAGTAAAAATTGTACAGCCTGATTTTTATCACTCAAAAGGATTTTTCCATATTACAGAAGGTTATTTTATGCCTGTATTAGAGGAGTAGGGTTAGTTGTCTTTAGGCTTTGGTCTTTGGTCTTTTGTGAAAAGTAAAACAAAAAAAAGCCATAATTACTTTTAGTAATTATGGCTTTTTTTAATTTCGTCTTTCGTCTAACATCTAACGAAGTATCGCCCCAAAATCTTTTTCAAATCGCTGTTGCAACTTGTTCATGATTTTGTCAATCTGCTTATCAGTTAAGGTCTTGTTTTCATCTTGAAGCGAAAAACTTAAAGCGTATGATTTTTTACCTTCGGGTAAGTTTTCACCAGTATAGACATCAAAAAGGCTTACTTCTTTTAATAAAGATCGTTCTGTTTGCTGTGCCGTATTTTTTAGGTCTGCGAAGCTAATATTCTCATCAAGTAATAAAGCAAAATCTCGCTTTACCATTGGGAATTTTGGTATAGTTTTTAATGTAAATGTTCTGTTTGACAATGCTTGTATTATAGCGTCCCATTTGAAATCTGCATAAACCATCTCTGCGTCAAGACCAAATGCCTTGGTGATTTTTTTAGTTAACACACCGAGTTCAACGAGCGTCGTCTTTTTTGAAGAAATTATAATCCCTTCGGCAAAAATATCATTTTTAGCTGTTCCTTCTTTGGTGTTTTTTATGCCCATATGCTCTAAAAGCGCAGCGACGATACCTTTAATATAAAAGAAACCTGACGTTTCAGTAGAACTAGCCCAGTGTTCAGTTGTTTTTTTACCTGTAATTAATAGTGATAAATGTTTCTTCTCTTCACGACCACTGGTGTAATTGTGATAGGTTTTGCCAAACTCAAACAGTTTTAAATCTGGCATCTTTCGGTTGCTATTATAGGCTGCAACTTCCAGAGCACTAAATAACATAGATTGGCGCATTATGGCTAGATCATTACTAAGCGGGTTTAACATCTGTACCGAATGTTCTGGGTTTAAGGTTTCAGAAAGTGATACATAACTCGCAGTGGTTAATGAGTTGTTTAACATCTCAAAGAATCCTAAAGCTGCAAGTTGATCGCCTACCTTGTTGCGCACCTCATAATCTTCAATGGGTCTTTTTCCCGAGATAGATGCGTTTAATTTTTGCGTAAATTTTATGTTATTGTATCCGTAAACCCTTAATATTTCTTCAATAACATCTACTTCGCGGGTAACATCGTTTCTAAAGGCAGGTATGGTCATCCCAATACCAGTTTCAGTTACATTATTTACCTTGATATCTAAAGAGGATAAAATACTTTTAATAGTTTCTCTTGGAATTTCTTCACCAATGAGTCGTGTGGTATTCTCAAAATTAAGGAAAACTTGATGATCTTCTATCTTTCTAGGGTAACGGTCAGAGATATCACTTGTTATTTGTCCACCAGCAATATCGCAAATCATAATAGCCGCAACTTGAAGTGCGTAACTTGCATTGTTTGGATCTATGCCGCGCTCAAAACGAAATGAGGCGTCTGTGTTAAGTCCATGACGTTTAGCTGTTTTGCGAACGCTTACGGGATTAAAGTAAGCAGATTCTAGAAAAATAGAAGT
>JALZVC010000063.1 GCA_023301205.1 Flavobacteriaceae bacterium | reverse complement strand
CAAGATTCTTGTCCTGATGTTCCTGGATCTGCAGAATTTAGCGGATGTGCAGATAGTGACGGTGACGGAATTGCTGACAATAAAGACAATTGTCCTGAAGTTGCTGGTCCTGCTGCAAATAAAGGATGTCCATGGCCTGATACAGATGGTGATGGTATCTTAGACAAAGATGATGCTTGTCCTAGCGAAGCTGGTCCTACTGCAAACAAAGGATGTCCAGACAGAGATAAAGATGGTGATGGTATCTTAGACAAAAACGATGAGTGCCCAGAAGTTCCAGGTACTGTTGCAAGAAAAGGTTGTCCTGAACCTCAGATTACTACTGAGATAATTGACGAGCTTAACAGATATTCTAAATCTATATTATTTGACACGAACAAAGCGACAATACGTCAAGAGTCTTTCTCTACTATTCAGTCAATGATTGATATTATGAAAGAGTACCCAACTGCTGCTTTCCTTATTGAAGGACACACAGATAGTCAAGGTCGTGATTCTTACAACTTAGAGCTTTCTAAAAAAAGAGCTGCAGCTGTAGTAAATTACTTATCTAGTAGAGGTGTAGATAGTTCAAGACTAGCTTCTCAAGGATACGGTGAAACTCGTCCTAAAGCAGATAACAAAACTGCTGCTGGAAGACAAGAAAACAGACGTGTAGAAGTTTCTTTAAGAAAATAATTTTCTTAAAAACACACAATAAATTTTAGTAGAAACGCCTCCTTTTTAAGGGGGCGTTTCTTATTTTTAGTGAATGCAAACTTTCCTTGAAGACACACTTGATTACCTAGAGGGTAATTACCAATCGCTAGCAGAACTTACCCTGGTATTACCTAGTAAGCGTGCCGCTGGATACCTTTTACACTATCTCAAAAAAAGAACAAAACAAACTACTTTCGCTCCAAGAATAATTAATATCGAGCAGTTTATAGAGGAAGTGGCGAACCTAAAAATAGTTGACAATACACAACTATTGTTTAAAAGCTATGCAGTCTACTTATCCTTAAAGCAAATAAAGGAAAAAGAATCTTTCGAGAATTATAGCTCCTGGGCTACTACTTTACTAGGTGATTTTAACGAAATTGATCGTTATCTTCTCGATCAAAATTCTTTTTTCAACTATCTCTCCAGCATACAAGATGTCAATCACTGGTACCTAAGTAATGAAAAGACAGACTTAATAAAGAATTACCTGAGTTTTTGGGATAGTCTACCAGAATTTTACGAATCACTCCAAGACGTTCTATTCAAGAAAAATTCTGGCTATCAAGGGATGGTTAATAGAAAAGCCGCAGAAGAGATTGAACATTATATTTCTGCTAACCAAAACACCCAACACGTTTTTATAGGTTTTAATGCCCTTAATAAAGCAGAGCAAGTTATTATACAAGAACTCGTCTCAGCAGATCTAGCTGAAATTCTTTGGGATACAGATCCCTATTTTCTTAAAGACACAAAGCACAGTGTGTCTTTATTTATGAGGTCTTACGCTGCAAATTGGAAGATGTATCAAAACAAGCCACTTACTGTAAGCGCTTCACATTTTGAAAAGGCAAAAACCATACAACTGGTCGAGGCTTCTAAAAACATCTCGCAAGTGAAATACGTAGGAGAACTGCTTTCTACTATGACGGCTCACGAAATTGAGAATACCGCAATTATACTAGCAGACGAGTCGCTTCTTATACCTATGTTACATTCGCTACCAGAAAACGTGGAGAAGGTAAACGTAACAATGGGAGTTCCCTTGTCTACGTTCCCATTAGTTTCCTTTTTTCAACTACTTCTCCTTTTTAAAACGAAGCAACAAGAAAAAATATACTTTAAAGATATTGTGACTATTCTGTCCCACCCTTTTGGGAAGCTCATTTTCAATAATGGTGAGAAAATAATCAAGACCCTACAGGATAAAAATATCGCGTATTGTGACACAGAACAACTCTTATCATTTACAGAAAACGAAAAAGAGGTCCTAGAATTACTTTTTAAAACCTGGAGCGATAAAAGCACACCTGCCATTAAACAATGTTTAAAATGCATCGCTATAGCTAAAGAGAATACTCAGATCTCACTAATTGATAACGCTGTTTTATTTCAGCTACATAAACTCTTTAAACAGCTTGAAGTACTACAAGAGCAGTATACCTATTTAAGTACCGCTAAATCGACCCTCACTCTGTATAAGCAGTTGGCAGCTAGCGCAACTTTAGATTATAGAGGAGACGCTTATGACGGACTACAAATTATGGGGCTATTAGAATCTCGGGTATTAGATTTTAAAAACATCATTATGACCTCTGTAAATGAAGGGACTTTGCCTTCTGGTAAAAGCAACGCTTCATTTATCACCTACGATTTAAAGCAACAATTTGAATTACCCAAATACACAGAAAAAGATGCCATTTACGCCTATCATTTTTATAGAAGCATACAGCGCGCAGAACAGTGTACATTGATTTACAACTCCTACTCTGACGGAATAAATACCGGAGAAAAAAGCAGATTTATTAAACAACTTGAAGTGTTTAATCTGCCCAACCATTCGCTCAAAAAAATTGTAATAGGGCACAACATGTCAATTGAGCAACCCAATAAAAAAGAGGTAAAAAAGACAGATGGCGTACTGCAAGAAATCAAAAGACAAAGCGCTCGGTATTTCTCCCCTTCTGCGCTGACCTCTTATATAAGAAACCCCATTGACTTTTATTACCAACGCATCTTAAAGCTAAGAGAACTAACTGCCGTAGAAGAAACAGTTGCTTCAAATACAATGGGTACTATTGTTCACAATACCTTAGAAAACTTATACCAACCATTACTAGGTAAACCACTTACTTCAGGAATATTAAAAGGCTTATTACCAGAGATTGAAAACGAAGTAAAGCGACAATTTTCAAAAGAATACAAAGAAGGAGATTACACAAAAGGTAAAAATCTCATTATTTTTGAAGTAGTAAAAAAGTTTGTGAGTAATTTTATTCACCTCGAGATTAAAGATGTGGCCTCGGGCAATGAGATTGTAATACAATCACTTGAAAAAGAATACAAAGAGGAGCTTACTATTCCTCAACTTGATTTTCCCGTAATCATTGGTGGGAAAATAGATAGGGTTGACACATACAACGGTATACTCCGCATTATTGATTATAAGACCGGAAAAGTAGAATCGTCAGACGTCGAAATTGTTGAATGGGATTTGCTACAACAAGACTATAAATTTAGTAAGGCATTTCAAGTACTCACCTATGCCTTTATTTGTAAGAAAGAATACGGTTTTAAGGCTGCGGAGGCCGGTATCATTTCATTTAAAAATTTGAATTCAGGATTTTTAAAATTTGCTACAAAGCCTTCTGCAAGAAGTCAAACCAAAAACACGATTATTGATGAAGAAGTATTAGCCAATTTTAAAACGCAGCTCATCGCAGTAATTTTAGAAATTTGTAATCCTGAAATACCCTTCACAGAAAAAGAAATTTTATAATGATTATAAAAAAGAACAATAGATTATCAGGCGATCCTAAACCCATCTTGTACGACTATTTTTATACAGAAACGCTAAAGCCAAAACCCGTAGTTATCTTTTGTCACGGATATAAAGGATTTAAAGATTGGGGCGCTTGGAATCACGTGGCAAAAGCGTTTGCCGATGCTGGCTTTTTCTTTGTTAAGTTCAACTTTTCTCATAATGGAGGTACTATGCAACAGCCTATAGATTTCCCGGACCTCGAGGCTTTTGCACAAAACAGCTATACACAAGAACTTGACGATGTAGATCGTGTGATAACGCATCTCTGCAATACAGAAGAACACCATCAAGAGGCAGATATTAACAACATTAGCATAATAGGGCATAGCCGTGGAGGTGGTATTGTACTTATAAAAACAGGAGAAGACACTCGTGTTAAAAAAGTGATTACTTGGGCAGGAGTGAGCGACTATAAATCAAGATTTAAAATTGGAAGCGATCAATTTAATACCTGGAAAACTACAGGAAGATTTTATGTGACTAACGGACGTACCAAGCAAGAAATGCCTCACGATTGGCAATTTTTTGAAGATTTTATAGCAAACGAAAAACGTCTCACTATAAAAAGAGCAGTAGAAGGTTTAAAAAAACCGTTACTAATTATCCACGGAACAGAAGATCCAACAGTGTCTATTAATGAAGCAAAAAACCTACACTCCTGGAATGCGAATAGTAGTGTTCATTTCATTAAAAATGCCAATCATGTTTTTGGTGCGAGCCATCCATGGAAAAAAGAGCGACTGCCGCAAGAATTAAAGGAAGTGGTAGTAGAAACAATTGGTTTTATTAAAAAGTAAAAGGACTGTAAAAAAGCATTTACAATCTCTTTGTGGAGAATATCGGAGTCCCTTCGACTTATACTACAGCGTCGCAAACGCTCAGGATAAACTTCTCCTCGTCAGTTACTATAAATTAAAAAATGGCAAAACTTCGAGTTTTGCCATTTTTGTGGAGAATATCGGAGTCGAACCGATGACCTTCTGACTGCCAGCCAGACGCTCTAGCCAACTGAGCTAATCCCCCATACAGGATTACATCCTGCTGTAATTTACAATCAATAAGAGAGTAAAAATAACTTTTAAATTTTAATTCTTATTGCATATTATAGTAATTTACTACACTGTTAAATCAAC
>JALZVC010000062.1 GCA_023301205.1 Flavobacteriaceae bacterium | reverse complement strand
TACGTTTAATTTTACATATTCAACTCCTTATACCTGTAACAATCCACCACGTGATCATTTATCATTCCGGTAGCTTGCATATGTGCGTAAACGACCGTGCTTCCAACAAACTTAAAACCTCGTTTTTTTAAGTCTTTACTCAGCGCGTCACTCAAGGGTGTGTTTGCAGGTACATCATTTGCCGTTTTGCAATGTGTTTGTAAAGGTGTACCGTCTACAAATTTCCATATGTAGTCGCTAAAACTGCCAAACTCTTCTTGTATTTTCATAAAAGCAACCGCGTTTGTAATGGTGGCGTTTATTTTTAACTTGTTTCTAATAATGCCCGGATCTTGTAATAACGATTGTACTTTCTTGTCAGAATAGCGTGCGATTTTTTTATAGTCAAAATCATCAAATGCTTTCCTGAAGTTTTCGCGTTTTTTTAGAATAGTGATCCAACTCAATCCAGCTTGAAAGGTTTCTAATATTAAGAACTCAAAAAGAAGGTCGTCATCTTTTACTGGTACTCCCCATTCTGTATCGTGATAAGCTATATATAAGGGGTCTGTACCGCACCATCCACATCTCTTTTTGTCCATAAATAAATATTTTTTTGTGTTGTTTAAAGATAGTAAGAATTTGTAAATTACCTCGTCAAACCTGATATATGGAAAAAACAAAATTAAACGATCTTATCGCTCTTAGTATTGCTAATGCAATGAGCTATGGAGAATATAGAACGTTAGCTCAAAATCATTCAGAAAATGGTTCTAGCTCTGGATCAAATCAAAGTGAGGCTTTTGTGAATTATACAAAACTAGGTCATGCCAGGATGAAGCGATTAGATAAAACGGTTAAGATTTCAGAAGAAATAATAACTGCTGTTCAAGCTATTGAAAAGAAAACGACCTGGCTCGTAATTTCTGAAACTTGGTGTGGAGATGCTGGTCACGCATTGCCTATATTTAATAAGTTAGCAGCACTAAACGATAACATTGATTTAAAGGTTGTCTTACGTGATGAAAACATAAATTTAATGAATCAATTTTTAACCAATGGAGGGATGTCTATCCCAAAAATGGTACAGGTGCAAGAAGATGAAGTTACAGCAACCTGGGGGCCAAGACCTTCTGCGGCTTCTGCAATGGTGAATGAATTTAAAGCCGAACATGGCGGATTAACACCAGAATTTAAAGAGGATTTACAAGGCTGGTATAATAAGGATAAAGGTCAAAATATAGCAAGTGATCTTGCAGGCTTATTAGCTTAGTCCTGACTGCTAATTTGTTTTTCAAAGGCTTCTATGGAGATAGCATCTTCAACAGAAAAATCACCTATTTTGGTTCTCCTTAGCGCAGATAAATGACCACCGTTGTCTAATGCTTGACCAAAGTCATAGGCTAAAGATCTAATATAAGTTCCTTTGCTACAAGCTGCTCTAAAGTGTGCTTCTGGCATTTCAATGGTGGTGATTTCAAACTCAGAAATGGTTATTTTACGTGTGGAAATCTCTACACTTTCGCCAGCACGTGCATATTCATACAATCGTTTTCCTTCCTTTTTTAAAGCAGAAAAAACAGGCGGTTTTTGGTCAATTTCGCCAGTAAATTGTTTTGTGTTTTCAAGGATCTCCTGTTCTGTTAGTGCCGAAACGTCAAAGGTATTGTCTATTTCGGTCTCTAAATCATAGCTTGGTGTTGTAGCACCTAGCGTAATGGTGCCTGTGTATTCTTTATGCTGTGCTTGATAGGTTTCTATCTGTTTGGTAAACTTACCAGTGCAAAGAATTAGTAACCCGGTAGCCAACGGATCTAATGTTCCAGCGTGACCTACCTTAATTTTTTTAATGTTAAACTGCTGCTTTATTAACCAGCGTACTTTATTCACCACCTGAAAAGAGGTCCAGTTCAACGGCTTGTCTATAAGAATGACTTGGCCGGCTTGGTAATCTTCTAGGGTTAGGGGTTTAGTCATAGGTGATTCTAATAAATACTTTGTATTTTTATGTAATCCTCTGTTTTCGGGATGCTATCTTTTTTAGATTTCAAAGGTAGAATAAAACGATTATTTACACACTTATTATGGCTTTCAGTTATGAAATTATGTTTTTATAATGTATGATTTGACCACTTTGTGCACCCAGTATGTGAAAAAAGAAGCTTTATTTTTACACTTTAATCAATATGTATTACAAAAAAAAGGGTGGCTTAAAAAGCCACCCCCTCCTCACTAAAAATTAACCAACAAACTACCTTTTAATGATTCTTTTTACAACAGTATCTCCAGATGATACATCAGTGATATCCACTAAGTAAGTACCATTTGATAATCCATTTGTATTCAATTGTATATCGTTTTGTGCATTGAAATTGTTTTGAGAGATTACTCTACCTGAAATATCATATAATGTTACTGTTACTTCAACTGCAATTAATCCTGAGTAAGCTATGTTTAAAACATCTTTTACTGGGTTTGGAAAGAGGCTAAAGTCTGCATCTGAAATAACATCGTCTACAGCAAGTATAATATCACAATCCTCACCTTCAAGTCTAGTTACAATAATAGAATCTTCAGATATATCTGAACAATCTGCGTCTCTAAGTGCTTGTAATGGGCCGCCGCCAAAAGTTGCTAGTGCTCCTTCTTGTCCACCTAAACCTCTATATGACCATCCCCAAATTCTACAAACTCCAACTCCAGCGCCGTCAAGACTGATCTCGTTGGTTGCAACAATATTTAAAATTGTTTCTTCTGGTGAACTGTCTGTGATTACATATAAGTAAGATAAGTTTTCAGCTGGAGTTTCGTGAAAAACAACAATAGGATCTGGATTTCCATCTACACAAATGCTAACAGCAAACTCACCGTCAATACGTAATGTTCCGCC
>JALZVC010000061.1 GCA_023301205.1 Flavobacteriaceae bacterium | reverse complement strand
AGTAAAATGGCAACAGTAACAGCAATTGCTTTTGCATCTAATAGTGCATGGTTTGAATACAAACAACAACTATTCAATATGCTAATTAGAACTTAGCCCTATTATTTTTATACTCATAGTTGTTTTGATAAATTAAATACTACCCTTTAAATGGGGGGCTTTATTAAATAGACTGAGTAACAGATAAAGGTTGCGTAAAACTTTACATTCTCTTTCTTCTTTCAGCTCTCAAAGCAAACGTTCCTTCTTCTATCTTCTTTTATAACTTCATAATCTTCAATAAATCTCACTATTATTCACACCCATAATATTTCAGAAAAAAACTACTACACAAACCAATACAATTAAGTATTTTTGCGCAAAATTTAAATCCTAACATTCTGTACTACAGAAACCCTAAAAAATATAACTATGAGTTTTGATGACGTTTATGAAAAAGAACTGTCTTTTCAAACAGATCGCCGTAAGGCAACTGTAGAGTTTATTAATATTATAAGTGACTTATGGTATGATAAATCTATAGAGTTAGTACTATTTAGAAACCAACTTATTGATCGCAACGTCAGTGAGATCCTTAATCTTCACGAGTATGCAGGTGAGTTTGTACAGAAGCCTATTTCTATTTTTGATTCTGTAGAGATTGCACAAGCCATTAAACTACTTGACTTGCCACCTTCTAAGTTAGATATAGGAAAATTAACTTATGAGTATCACCTAGAAGATAACCAGTATCCAGACGCTACTGCTTTTGTTGCTTCAAAATTAGCAGACGCAAAAGACTCTGAAAACATCAAGCCTAAAGATGTTGTGTTATACGGTTTTGGCCGTATAGGTAGATTACTAGCAAGAGAATTAATGACACGTGCTGGGCAAGGTAGCCAGATGCGTTTAAGAGCAATTGTAACCAGAGGTAAGATAGATGAAACTGTTTTAGAAAAAAGAGCTTCTTTACTTCAATATGACTCGATTCACGGAGATTTTGCTGGTACCGTTCGTATAGATATTGCAAAAAGCGCACTCATTATTAATGGGACAACTGTACATATGATTTCTGCAAATGCCCCAGAAGACATAGACTATACAAACTACGCTATTAATGATGCATTAATCATTGATAACACAGGAGCCTTTAGAGACAAAGAAGCACTAGAGAGACATCTAGTACCTAATGGCGCTACTAAAGTATTATTAACAGCACCAGGAAAAGGAATCCCTAATATCGTTCACGGAGTAAACCATCTTGAAAACAATCCAGATGAGATTGATATCTTTTCTGCAGCATCTTGTACTACAAATGCCATTACTCCAGTCTTAAAAGCAATGGAAGACAGTTTTGGGGTCATTCAAGGACACTTAGAGACTATTCACGCATATACAAATGACCAGAACCTGGTAGACAATATGCACAACAAATACCGTCGTGGTAGAGCCGCTGCATTAAATATGGTAATTACAGAAACAGGTGCAGGTAAAGCCGTTTCTAAAGCCCTACCTAGTTTTGAAGGAAAGTTAACATCTAATGCCATTCGTGTTCCTGTTCCTAACGGATCACTAGCCATTTTAAAATTAGAGTTAGAGAACACTACTTCTGTAGATACCCTTAATGCTACTTTAAAGAAATATGCATTAGAAGGTAATCTTGTAGAGCAGATTCAATACTCATTAAATAATGAGTTAGTTTCTAGCGATATCGTAGGTTCTTCTGCTCCATCTATTTTTGATAGCAAAGCAACCATCGTAGCAAAAGATGGTAAAAACTGTGTTTTATATGTATGGTATGATAATGAGTATGGCTATAGCCATCAGGTAATTCGTTTAGCTAAACACATTAGTAAAGTGAGAAGATATACATATTACTAGTAGCTTAGTTTTATTACTTGAAACCTGTCTTACGGCAGGTAGGAATATTAAAAATTTAAACTCGCTCAACCCATTATGGTCTGGGCGAGTTTTTATTTTAAACAAACTATTGTAATTTACTAACTCAAAAAAAAATGGAAGCTTATGAAAGTAATACAAGCAAATAAAACGCATCTAAAAGAAATTGTTCCCTTATTTGATCAGTACAGACAATTTTATGAAAAATCATCTGATCTGGACGGAGCACGAAATTTTCTTAAAGCAAGATTTAATAATAACGAATCTACCATTTTTATAGCGCTTGATACTAATGAGAGAGTGCTTGGTTTTACCCAACTATATCCACAGTTCTCATCGGTATCTATGAAACCAGATTATCTTTTAAATGATCTTTTTGTAGCCCAAGAAGCTAGAGGTAATGGTATAGGAAAAGCCTTATTATTACGAGCACAAGACTTTGCAAAATCAAATAACGCAAAGGGAATTATGCTAGAAACAGCAGTAGATAACCCTGCACAGCACCTTTATGAAAAAATGGGCTTTGTAAATGATAAAGAAGTCTATTATTATGGTTGGTTGACACCAAGTGAGTAATTGTTCAAATCTCAAAGAGCAGGCAGTTTTAAGTTGGTAATTTTAAATAGCATTGCTCTCGAGTGACTAAGATTCCGAATCAAGTTCGGAATGGCAGCACTTAAAAAGTACATAATGACCAGGTGTTAGTCTTAATGATTTAGAACAGACAAAAAAATCGTACATCTAACATCGTACATTATCTGGTTGAGCGCAGTCGAAACCTACTTTAATAGAAGCCATTAGTTCTCGACTGCGCTTGAATAGACAAAAAAAAATTGTACACCAAACATCATAAATCGCGTATCAAAACCTATTTTTACACCCTAGAACCCGCTACACCATGCGCATAGATATTATCACCGTATTACCAGAATTATTAAGAAGCCCTTTTGAGGCTAGCATA
>JALZVC010000060.1 GCA_023301205.1 Flavobacteriaceae bacterium | reverse complement strand
ACAATCAAGGTTATCACAATGGTAGGCACTGTTGTATATGCCATATATTTTATGTGCGTAAACAAATCTGTACCGGCCATTGCAGGTGCAAGGTTAGTTGTATCACTTAACGGAGACATTTTATCGCCAAAGTATGCGCCAGAAATCACTGCTCCAGCAATCATTCCTGGGTTAATGCCTAATGCAGTACCAATACCTACAAGCGCAATTCCTACAGTAGCTGAAGTGGTCCAAGAGCTTCCTGTTGCAATAGATATTATCGCAGCAATAATAACAGAAGCTGGTAAAAATATTTCAGGACTCAATACTTGTAAACCATAATAAACCATCGCCGGTATGATACCACTTACGAGCCAAGTTCCTGCAAGTGCACCTACCAATAATAAAATCATAATGGGAATAAAAACACTCTTTAGATTTTCCCAGATTTCTTTTAACATTACTTCTATTGATACCTTGTTAAAAAGACCAACAACCGCTGCAACACCACCGCCTAAAAGAAGAATAATTTGGTTAGAGTAATCTCCTAACCATGCGCCATCTTTTGCGAAAATATTATAAGCTAACATTGCCATCAAGATTAATACGGGAATCAATGCCTCCCAAATATTTAACTCTTTATTGTCTTTGATTTTTTGCTCTTGAATGTCAATATTCGATAGGTTTTTACCGTCTTGCATATAGATTGATTTTAGATATGTAATGTTACGATTTTGCTTGGTAGTTTGCAAATCAAAAAAAGCTACACAAAGTGCAGCTTTTAGTTTTATTGTATACATAGAATTAAAGCACTCCCACCTCAACCATACACTTGTGCATCATTACGTAGGTTCTTTCTATATCTGCATCAAGACCTATTGAGAATCTTATAAGGCCATCTGTGAGTCCCATTTCTGCTTGTTCATCTTCAGGTATTTCAGAAGAAGTAGAAGTACCAGGTGCGCTAAATAATGTTTTGTAAAAACCTAAACTTACGGCAAGATATCCTAGATTTTTTTCTTGCATTAATTCCATTAACGCATTTGCTTTGTCAATACCACCAGCATCTATAGTAAGCATGCCTCCAAAACCAAATTGAGGGTTCATTTGTTTTTTCATAAGCTCGTGACCTGGATGCGATGGTAAGCCAGGGTAGACGGTTCGTAAGCCATCTGCTTCAAATTTTTGAGCTAAATATAGTCCGTTTTTACTGTGTTGTTGCATTCTAATGTGAAGCGTACGGAGGTTTTTTAAGATACTCGCTGCACGCAAACTATCCATTGATGCTCCTAGAAGCATACAAGCACCATCGTTTACATCACGTAATGAGTCAATTAATTCGTGTGAACCACAAACAACACCGCCCATGGTATCACTGGCACCATTGATAAATTTTGTTAAACTATGCATCACTACATCTGCACCTAGCTTTGCTGGCGAAATAGATAATGGAGAAAATGTATTATCTACTAATAAAGGGATGTTGTGTTTTTTGGCAATTTTTGCGAGCCCTTCAATATCTGCTATTTCTAAAAGCGGGTTAGAAACAGTCTCGCAAAATAATACTTTGGTTTCTGGTGTGATAGCCGCCTCTACAACATCGAGCTTTGTAATATCTACAAAGGTGGTATTAATATTTAAACGTGGAGTAAAGTTTTTTAAGAAAGCATAGGTACCTCCATAAATGGTTCTGCTAGAAACTATGTGATCTCCAGCTTGACAAAACTGTAATAATGTAGGAGTAATAGCGCCCATTCCACTTGCGGCAACGTTTGCTGTTTCTGTTCCTTCCATTGCTGCAAGCGCTTCACCTAAATATAAATTTGAAGGTGTACAATGGCGTGAATATAAATAGCAACCATCTGTGTTACCTTCAAAGGTATCACACATTGTTTTGGCTGCAATAAATGTATATGTAGATGAATCTGAGATAGATGGATTTACACCTCCAGATTCTCCAAAAAATTGAAGATCTTGAATATTATTAGCTGGTTTAAAGTCTTTTTTAGTTGCCATAATTGTTTGTAGTTTGTTTCCGTAAATGTAGCTTTAAATAGAATTTATGTCAATAACTTATGTTGTTTTTAGTTAATATTTCCGAAGAAGTTATACTTGGTAGATTATTTGTTACTTTTGAAATGTCAATTAAATGAATTACTAGAAAAATATTCGATTATGAAATTAGACTTAATGGATAGGCAGCTATTAACTTTGCTGCAAAAAGATAGTAAACAGACTAATAAGCAATTATCACAACAATTAAATCTCTCTGTGACTGCTATTTTTGAGCGCATCAAAAAACTAGAGCGTAATGGTGTCATAGAGCAATATGTTGCATTGTTAGATAAAAAGAAACTCGACCTAGGTTTTATGGTTTTTTGTCATATAAAACTAACCCAACACAGCGAAAAATACATTGCAGAATTTGAGACAGAAGCGATACAACTTGAAGAAGTTCTTGAGTGTTATCACGTAAGTGGTGAGTATGATTATTTACTCAAAGTTGTGGTAAAAGATATGGAGCATTTTAGAGAATTTATGATTAATAAGTTGACGTCATTGCAGCACATAGGGAGTACACAGAGTTCATTCTCTATTAATGAAGTTAAAAATACAACCGCCGTGAGGTTGTAAATGTCAGTAAGATTGTAGCTGTTAAATAAGTGCTTAGGATATTTTAATATTTTTAAAGACAGCTTTTTGTTTACCTCTCCCTAATGAGAGTTTGAATTAAGAGTAAGCAAACCAGTTCGAGTTAATTTTAAGCTTTAGGCAACTATATTTGCAATTATTGCGTCTTTTAAAAAAAGCCCATTATGAAAAATTATATTTATTTAAGTTTTCTAATACTACTAATCTCTTCTTGTGGAAGTCTAGAGAAATACAATGCTGAGATTTTAGAACTGCACACTCCTGTAGAACTGCACGAAGACATTGACAAAACATACATAAGACTAAAAAGAGCACATCCTAAACTATACCAATACATTTCTAAAGAGGAGCTGGATTTTAAATTTGACAGTTTAAAAAAATCTATAGTTAGCCCTATGTCAAGTAAGGCATTTTATAACAGTATGGCACCAGTGGTTAAAACAATAGGGCAAGGGCATATAGGTTTGTCATCGCCTAATTTGAGGCGCACAAAAGAAGAGCGAAAGGAGTACAAAGACAAAAAATTTAACTTCAATACACTTCAATTTGAAAATGTGGAGAATAAGGTTTTTGTTACTAAAGCAAAAGGTGTAGATTCTTTATTAATAGGTAGCGAAGTTCTTAAATTAGAGAATGAAACTACGCAAGAATTGATTGCTCGTTACAATCGTAACATTGCTTCAGATGGCTATAATACTACATTATTTGATCGTATTGTGGCGTCAAGGTTGAATAGATTCTATAAAATGGATAAAGGTTTTTTAGACAGTCTAAAAGTAACTTTTAAACAACGAGATTCTGTTTTTTCAAAAACATTTAAATGGGAAAATAAAAAGAAGAAGCAAGATTCTTTGTCAGAGAGACAGAAAGATAGCTTAGCGGCTATAAAACCAATTAAACTAACAAAAGCAGAGCGAAAAATCAAGAAAGACTCTTTAAAGGCAGTTAGAGAGTTCAACAAGGTTTATGGTTATAATTCGCAGTCAGACACATTTAATAGAGATTTAAGATTTGTAGGTAAAGATAGTACGGTAGCAGTTATTAAAATACTCAATTTCACTAATGGTGATTTTAAAACGTTTTATAAAGAAACATTTAAAACCTTAGACAGTTTAAAGACTAAAACGTTGATTATTGACTTACGAGACAACACAGGAGGGCGTGTTAGAGAGATAAATGAGTTTTATGGATATTTAACAGATCAAGAATATGTGATGTATAATCCAAGTGAAGTGACGAGCAGAACTCCATTAATGAAATCACTTATGAGTAATACGAATAGTGGATTTACAAAAGCCATCGGAATTGCAATAGCTCCCATTATAGTGCCGCTTGAAGTACTAAGAACAAAGAAGAAAGATGGAAAATTATATTATAGGTTACATGGAGTAAGACCCTTAGCGCCTAAAGAGTTAAATTTTAAAGGGGATGTTTATGTGTTAATTAATGGGAGTTCTTTTTCTGCTTCATCTTTGCTTTCCACAAATTTAAAAAGGGATCATCGAGCAACTTTTGTAGGTCAAGAAACTGGAGGAGCACAAAACGGTACTGTTGCTGGGATGACTAGGGGTTATGAAATGCCTAATTCAAAAGTGAAAATTAGAATGGGTGTGATGCAGGTAGAATCTCCTTATAAAGTAACACCTGATGGTTATGGCATAATGCCAGATTTAGAAATAACACCTACAGTAGCAGATAGAAAAGCAGGAGTTGATCCAGAAATTGAATGGATCTTAAAGGATATTGAACTTAAAAAATAATAGACTTTTTTAAATTCTTAAACCTTTCTCAAAAATTGGTAAGTCCCTGAACAAAATTGTATTTTTGTAATAGTTTTAGATGCTTTCACTTTTGTAAGCACAATCAATTTTAAGAATAAAACTTATGAGTCAATACGATGTAGCCGTAATAGGTTCTGGTCCTGGAGGATATGTAGCAGCGATACGTTGTGCACAATTAGGTATGAAAACTGCCATAATTGAAAAATATAACACACTTGGTGGTACTTGCCTTAATGTAGGTTGTATACCTAGTAAAGCACTTTTAGATTCTTCGCACCATTATGAAGATGCTATTAAGCATTTTGCAGATCACGGGATTGAGATTCCTGGTGAAGTTAAAATCAACTTTAAAAAGATGGTAGAGCGTAAGGCCTCTGTAGTAGAACAAACTACAAAAGGTATTGAGTTCTTAATGAATAAGAATAAGATTGACGTTTATGTAGGTATGGGTTCGTTTAAAGATGCAACGCATATTGAAATAGACGGGGAGAAGAAACAGACAATTGAAGCTAAGAACACCATTATAGCTACAGGTTCTAAGCCATCTTCATTACCATTTATCACTTTAGATAAAGAAAGAGTAATCACCTCTACAGAGGCATTGACCTTAAAAGAAATACCAAAACATATGGTAGTAATAGGTGGTGGTGTTATTGGGCTAGAGCTAGGTCAAGTATATCGTCGTCTTGGTGCAGAAGTTTCTGTTGTAGAATTTATGGACCGTATTATCCCAACAATGGATGCGGCTCAAAGTAAAGAATTAATGAAAGCAATGAAAAAGCAAGGCGTAAAGTTCTTTCTTTCTCATAAAGTGTCTGCGGTATCTAAAAAAGGAAAAGAAGTAACCGTTACAGCTACAGATAAAAAAGACAAAGAAGTTATTTTTACAGGTGACTATTGCTTAGTTTCTGTAGGTAGAAGAGCGTATACAGATGGACTAGGATTAGAGAATGCTGGAGTAAAAGTTACAGAAAGAGGTCAAGTAGATGTGAATGATCATTTACAGACTAATATATCAAATATATACGCGATAGGTGATGTTGTAAGGGGTGCTATGTTAGCGCATAAAGCAAGTGAAGAAGGAAGTCTTGTAGCAGAAGTAATTGCAGGGCAAAAACCACATATCAATTATAATTTAATACCGGGTGTTGTGTATACTTGGCCAGAAGTTGCTAGTGTAGGTAAAACAGAAGAACAACTTAAAGCGGCAAAACTAGACTACAAATCTGGACAATTCCCGATGCGTGCTTTAGGTAGAAGTAGAGCAAGTGGAGATACTGATGGATTTATAAAAATACTAACAGATGCTAAAACCGATGAGGTGATAGGAGTCCATATGGTAGGAGCAAGAGCAGCAGATTTAATTGCTGAAATGGTTGTTGCTATGGAGTTTAGGGCTAGTGCAGAAGATATAGCACGTATGAGTCACGCACACCCAACCTATGCCGAAGCTACAAAAGAAGCAGCTTTAGCAGCTACAGGAGATAGGGCGTTACATATCTAATT
>JALZVC010000059.1 GCA_023301205.1 Flavobacteriaceae bacterium | reverse complement strand
CCTAGTAAAAAGTTAATAGTCGCTTGTGGAAAAAAGCCTGCTCCTTCTACCGTGGTCACTTCTCCTGGCACGCTAAAGTCATCATCAAAAGTGAAGAAAAAGCCGTTATTTACAAATTCATTATTAAAAGCATTGTTTAAAAGACCATTAAAAATAATTTCCCTTACTAAAGGAATTCCGTCTAGACGGTAGACTAGATTTATATCTTGAATAAAGTAGGAATCTAACTTTGAAAATTCACTGTCAATATTACCTAAATACTGTTCGCCAACATACTTTGAAAGCAACCCTATCTCAAAATTTTTAAAAGGGCGTATCATTAAATTATTTGCGGCCACTATTGACGGCGAAAAAGGTAAATTAGTATTCCCTAAATTAACTGGAACACCGTCTTGCTGAAAAATAAAGTCTACATTTTTATTAGTGCTTAAAGCAAAATTAGGCATTAACTTCAAGTATTTAGTTAACGAAATAGCCGCATCAACCTCGAGCCCTAATCGATAGCTATTACCGCTAGTTGTTCTTATAGGCGCACCCACATCATCTATCGCCCCAGTAAGCACTAATTGATCTTTATAATCAAAAAAATAAGCATTGGTATTCACCATTACTTTATCTTTATTATAACGCCACCCCAACTCATAGTCATCTAATCTTTCTGCTGTAAATAATCCTTCTTCAAAATCACTACGTCGTGGTTCCCTATTAGCTCTACCATAAGAAAAATAGAATTGATTTACGTCATTATACTGATACGCTGCACCAAATTTAGGATTAAAAAAATTATAATTTACATCTACTTCTAGTGGCCTCAAATCAGACTCAATACCTCCGGTTTGGTGTCTTACAAAACGTCCTTGTAAATCTCCATAAACACTCACATGATTGTTTATTTTATACGTTGCTTTTGAGAATATAGTAACTTCTGTTTTTTCTCCAGTACCTTCATAATAACGTTCTTTAAAATCAAAATCAATAGGGAATTCACTCCATAATATTTCTCCAAAATGATCTCCTTGATACAGACTAGCATAAACACCCGACGTTGTATCCCAATTTTCATCTTCATAATTTACAGTCGCATTGATGGCATAAAAATCATTATCTAACCAACGGCGTCTTATATAATCTGTTGATGTTATTTCTTCTCCATTAAGCGTGTATGGCTCCACACCTAAAAAATCAAAGCTTGCCTGATCGCTAAAAAAGAAGTTAGGGTAAAAATAGTCATCAACATACTGTTCAAAATAACCCCTACCGTAGGTGTAATTCAATGCAACATTGCTGCTCCAGTTATTGTCATATCTCTGATTCCATAATAATTGATAATGATCTTGAGCATAATTATCTACCTCATTTTCATAAAAACCTTCAAAATTACCATCGGCATCAAACTGCTGCCCTATAATATTGAATCTTCTGTCATCTTCTAATTGAGCAGCGTCAATACCCCAATAAGCTTGATAGGTTTCTTCACGACCCCCAAATCCAATCGCCTTGATTGTAGTATTATCATCCAAATAACTAGCCTGTAAGAAATACGAATCCAAATCTGAAGTTGCTCTATCAATATAACCATCACTTTTAATAGTTGACCAACGTCCAGCAATTTCTATATGTTCATTAAGAAGACCCGTGCTAAATTTTAAATTATGTCGTCGCGTATTAAAAGAACCAAATGAGTTTGCAACTTCCGCAAAAGCTTCTTTAGAGATAAGGTCTGTCAATAAGTTTAAACTAGCACCAAAAGAACCACTACCATTAACTGAAGTTCCAACACCACGCTGTAGTTGCAGACTTTCTACAGAAGATGTAAAATCTGGTAAGTTGACAAAAAATGTTCCTTGACTTTCTGCATCATTAAAAGGAATTCCGTTAAGTGTTACATTAATACGAGTAGCATCACTACCTCTTACTCTAAAAGATGTATACCCAATTCCTGCTCCAGCATCACTGGTGGTAACTACTGCAGGTAAATACTGCAGCATAAAAGGAATATCCTGACCCAAATTTCGTTTTTCAAGCTCCACAGCACTAAGATTAGAGTGTGTAATAGGTGAATCTGCGTCTACTCGTACAGACTTGATAAATACCTCACCAAGATTTTCAACCTTGGTAGAATCTTGCACCTTTTGTTGAGCATTTAATTGAAAAATACTCAATGTAAGTACTGCGGAAATGATAACTATTTTCATTCGTTCTAAAAATTAAGACGAATAAAAGGGGCAATTATTCTTTGTGAAATTATGGTTGATGTACCCACCGAATGATTTGAAAACCCAAACATTGAATGTTTTGGTCTATTTAATCACTTCGACTGCGCTCAGTGTGACATTAAGCTATAATTAAAGCAATGTCAATTTCTGAAACAAAATTCCTAAACAGCATTACCTGTTCTAGGTTCTATGGGTATAATCTCAGCTTTCTTAAATTATGAATAAAAATTCAGAATTTAATCTGGCACCCCTTTGAGATGTGATGCAAAGATAGAAATCATTTTCTTCTGAAATGTTATTTTCTTTAAAACTTTAATCTAATGAAGGTCGTTTCCTATTTGTCTTTTTTAAAGCGTGATTCTTTTTAGATCGCAAACGCTTCTCCACTACAGATCTAGAGGGTTTCGTTTTTCTTCGCTTTTTTTGAACTTTTAAAGTTTCAGAAATTAAATCTAATAATCGAGTGATTACAGTAGCTTTATTTCTATGTTGGCTGCGAGATTCACTGCAACTTAACACAAGTATGCTTTCTCCAGAAATTCTGTTTTTAAGTCTATCAAACAAGCGTTCTTTTTCTCTATTTGATAGTGCATTTGAGGTATTTACATTAAAATGAACCTCTACTTTTGACGAAGTCTTATTTACATGCTGCCCGCCTGGGCCACTACTACGTACTGCCTTAAAGACTAACTCTCTTATTAATAGGTTTTTATCCATTATGCTAATGGTCTATGCTCTCTTTTTAGGAGATCGTTAACTATTTTAACAGGATTAAAAGTAGATTGTGGTACTTCTACAAAAATGGTATTCCAGTGAGCCATAGCACCATTCCATAGACCCGGAAGCTCTAGGGCTTTAATAGAAACTCCTTGATAAGATTTTTCTGTGACAAATCCGCTTTCTGTATCTCTAAAGTTAAGTAAATTAAAGGCATTTCCTTGATAATCTCTCATACCACAAACTAAGTCTACAGGGTTGAAATGAGTGGCGTTTTCTAGTGATTTTTTCTGCGATACATTTTTAACATCTATCTGTGCAGCTTCTACAATCTGCAAGGTATCTTGATTATTCTGGCGAATCCAGTAGGGCCCGCCACCTGGAGCCCCCGTGTTCTCAACTACACCACAAACACGTAATGGCCTGTCTAATATACTTCTAACCTCTGCTTCTGTTTCTGGTTTTGATTTACAGTATAAAATGTTCCAAACAAAAGATTTTATTTCGTTCAATTTGTCTGCATCAATACCAGTATCTAACTGCCTTAAATATTTAAAAATTTGTTTCTGCACAGACACTAATTTTCCAGCAAGTACTTTTTTATTATATGCTATATCTGGCACAAATTTCTCGCAGGCTACATTGTCAATGTTTTTAATAAAAATAATATCTGCATCAATATCATTGAGGTTACTTAGTAATGCACCGTGACCAGAAGGTCTTAAAAGTAATGCTCCATCGGGAGTCCTAACAGGGTTCTTATTAACATCAATAGCAATAGTATCTGTTTCTTTTTTCTGAAATGAATACGAGATGTCAAATTCTGTTTTAGTCTTCTTACTCACGCGTTTTTTCACCTTTGTATATTCTTCCTTAAAGGCATCTACGTGTTGTTCTGCAAAAGTAAAATGTACATTTACGCCTTCATTTGACGCAGCATAAAATGCTGTTTCAAATAATTGTTCTTCAAAAGCAGTGGTGTAATATTTAATATATTTATGAAAAGGAATCAAGCCTTTAGGCAAGTCACCATAGCCTAATCCTCGGTCTTTAAGGA
>JALZVC010000058.1 GCA_023301205.1 Flavobacteriaceae bacterium | reverse complement strand
TCTAGCTTTTCAAAGTCACCATCTTTATATTCTAATACACCATTATTTTCCATTTTGGCAAGGGTAACATCATCTTTTGGTACGTCATATAGCCTAGAGATTCCATTTGTATTTCCTTCAGTTCTAAGATTCATAACTCCTAGAAATTCGTTGTTTACAAAAACCACTGTTTGCTCTGCATAAGTTAGGTCTATATCTAAGCCCGCATTGATAGCTAACTTTGTGTAGGTCATGTCTTTTATCATGGTTTCTAGAAAGTCGTTTCCAGAGTTTCTAAAACGAAATGCCTTTACTCTTTCAACAGAATGAAAAGGCAATAATTCTGGATTTATGAGCTTTTTATCTTCATTGTTATACGTATCATCAAATTTTACCCCTAAAGATTTTAAATCAAAACTAGAACTTGCTTTCCCTTTGATCTCTACTTCTACAACTTCATTTTCTATTAACGTTTCTCCGTTTCTATTTATGGTTAAAAAACCTTCAATCTCGATATCGTCGTTAAAATTTGTGTACATATTTTCAAACTCAACGGGGTCTAATGTAAGGTTAGCCACTTTTAAATTTGTTTCTATATTTTCTGTTGTCAATGATGCAAAGTCCTGTACATCTATTAATATGTTTTCGTTAATATTTGTACAACCACTTAAGATTAATACAAACATTACGCTATAAATTAGTTGTCTCATAATTCCTCTTTTTTGTTTTTTGCAGCTTTTTTTAGTTGGTAGATGACACCTAAATACACTCCATTTCTTGGGCTGCTTATGGCGAACTCATCTGGTATACTGCTTAGTATCCAATTAGTATAAAATGAAAAATCTATTTTTTCAGTATATGAGTAGACAAGCTTCGTGAGCAAATCATATCTTAAATTATTTTCTGTCCTAAAAAAAAAGTCTTCAAAATCTTTATTGTTTTCAACACTTACACCAATATTTGCTCGCCAGGTTTCATTTATTCTATAACCGGCATATAGTGGTAATTGTAATTTTAAACTATTAGTTGAAAACTCGACAGTTTCTATTTCTCGACTACTGGTATTGTATTTTCCATATAGTCCGGTTTCAAAAAAAAAATTATTTTTAATGGGGTGCAAATAATTAAGCCCAAAACGAACGCCAAAAGCATTAGAGTCGCTCAAACGATCATCATTAAACATAAGGTCGCCTTGAAAAGCGTATCCTAAATCTACTTCAGCTTGAAACTCACTTTGCGAAAAAGAATTTGTCGCAATTAAAAGAGTTAACAAGAAAACTATATTTTTTGTCAAACTTATTATTTTCTGCAAAAGTCTATAAATTAATAAATTTAACGAAAGATTTTAGTCGATAATTTTGTTAATGGATGTTAAACAATACTTAAAGAAAAATAGTCATAAGAAAGAGGTAATCAAGAAATTACTATTTCTGATTACCTCTTTAAGAAAAATTTTAATCGAATTTACTAGTTATAAATAAAGTCTGGCTGTGATTCTAATAAGTGATAATCTTCTTTTATGTGTTCTCTTATTTCTAGTTTAGTATAAAGCTCATTGGTAACTTTTTCTAGTTCACTTTCTGTCAGCTCCAATTTACGGGCAATCTTCTCGTTCGTTTTTCCTTCTGAAATGTACTGGAGCAGTTTAATCTCAAATCCGTCGAGATCATATTGCATAATTACATTCTCCAAATAAACATCTTCGATATGCTGTTCTGTTTTTTGCCTTGAAGTCATTTCTTCACGTTTCAAGAATATTTTTAATTCTGTTTGTTTGATGAGGTTTTCTTCTTTTATTTCCCTCATTCTATATAAAATAGCATAGGTAAGCATTAATATTTGAACCATTACAGCACCTTTTAAATGTGCGATTTCTATGTTTAAAAAAGAAAAGTTAAACGGGCCTGCTAATAAATAATCAAACATAAAGAGTATCGGGAATGCCATAGCAATCACATAGAATTTCGCATAGTTTTTCTGGCTAAATAATACTACTCCCATTGCGAAATAGATTGATATAATAGCTGTTGCCAATACATTTGATACTACCGCTAAAATTTCTAATTCTAAAAACCAACCAGAAATTAAGATAATCGCTGCGGCACTAAAAATACCAGTGACAATAAATTTTAATTTTGGGTAGATCGTATTCAAATTTAAAAAATAGGAACCAAAAATAGTAGAAGCTATTGCAGCAATTAAAAAGGAAGATGCTTTTACAATCTTTATCTTATTAATAAGTTGCAAGTCAAAAAATGTCAATAACCCATCACTAAAAAATAGGAAGCCAGCAAGTGCTACCAAAGAACTACCATAAACAAGATATATTTTTTCGTCAAATAATATGAAGCTAATAAAATTAATCATGATCAATAAAAGCACTACACCATAAAACAACCCTTGCCAAAAACCACTTGCATATAAGTCTGTAGTTATTGGCGCAGCTATGCTTACAGCTGCTAGATTTTTTTGGGGTGCTATATTATTTGCATATAAGACAATAGGTTGTGGCTTAGCTTCTGTTAAAATTGGCGTGTAAGTAACAGAAGGTTTTGTTGCTACAGCAATAAGTGGAGCTTTAGCTGTGCTAATCGTTACTTCCAGTTCTGTTTTATCTGTATTAGCTCTTTTTATTGCACCATCCATAGTAGATACGGAGAATAGCAATATGGTAAGAACCAATATTTGGGTGTAGATCTGCTTCATAAATAAGTAGGTTTCATTCAATTTGGGACTCGCAATATACAAATAAAATGTATTTCGGCTAAATTAATTGCGTTTAATCGATGAAAAGCATATTTTTTTATGATTACACACAAAAATAAGATAATTATTTTGCAGAACAGGTTTTGAGACGCTAATATTTTGGGGAAAGCTAAAAAAAAAGCCATAAAAAATCGCCTCCATTTTTAATGAAGACGATTTGATACTTTAAAGAAACGTTTATTTATTTTCCTACCATATTTCCAGGAACAACCCATTTGTCAAATTCCTCTGCAGTAAGATAACCAAGGGCTACAGCCTCTTCTTTTAATGTAGTACCGTTTTTATGAGCGGTGCCAGCAATTTCCGCTGCTTTGTAATATCCTATTTTTGGATTTAACGCTGTTACTAGCATTAAAGAGTTATTTAATTGCCTTTCAATAACTTCTTTGTTTGCTTCAATTCCTCTTGCACAATGCTCCTCAAACGATTCACATGCATTACCTATCAATTGAGCTGACTGAAGTATGTTTGCTGCCATTAATGGTTTAAATACGTTAAGTTCGTACTGTCCCTGCATTCCTCCAACAGCAATAGCCATATCGTTACCAATAACTTGCGCACAAACCATTGTCAAGGCTTCGCATTGCGTTGGGTTTACTTTACCTGGCATAATAGAAGATCCTGGCTCGTTTGCTGGTATTGAAATCTCGCCAATACCACTACGAGGACCACTCGCTAGCATACGTACATCATTTGCAATTTTATTTAGCGAAACCGCTAATTGCTTTAATGCACCATGTGATTCTACTATCGCGTCGTGTGCTGCTAAAGCTTCAAATTTGTTCGCTGCGGTTATAAAGGGAAGTCCAGTAAATTTAGCTATTTGAG
>JALZVC010000057.1 GCA_023301205.1 Flavobacteriaceae bacterium | reverse complement strand
TTAAACAGAAAGGCTTTTACGTCAAAAACAGCATTAGCGTCTTTTAAATCAAAGTTTTCTCCCATTGCTAACGTGTTAAAATTAAAATAGTGGTAACTAAAGCCGTGATGATACTAACAACTGTAGTGAATGACTGTAAACCAGTAGTCCCAGAACCTATAGCCTTCTGCGGCAAAGGGTTGATCAATATTAAATCATTGGGCTGGATATAATAATAAGGGGAGTCTAAAGCCTCAATAGTAGTAAGATCTATATGATGTACTTTTTGACCCAAAGGGTATTGCCTAATAACAATCACGTTTTCTCGGTCTCCCGTAATCATAATATCTCCACTATTAGCTATAGCTTCCATAATCGTGATTTGGTTTCTAAGAATAATATTTGATCCTGGATTATTAATTTCACCATTAATAGTATATCTAATCCCTGCTAGTTTTACAGTAACAAAAAGACCAGAGGTTTCGTTTAGATAATCTTTTAGTAAGGCTTCTTCCATTTTGACGCGGACCTCCTCAACTGTGAGCCCTATTACTCTAAGATTGCCTAAAGTTGGGATTCTAATATTTCCGTGGATATCTACCACAAAACCATCGTTATATAGTCGCTCTTCACCTGTGGCAGAGGGCGCAGCATCACTAATAGGATTAAAAATACCTACCAAATCTTGATCTGTAGCCTTGATACGAATGCTTAATAAATCGTGGGTTTGTAGGCGATATTCTTCATTTATTTTTTGAATAGGGATCAAACCCTCTGTAGCCGTTCCTTCTTTTTCTTGAAGATAAGTCAGTCGTTTTGTAGGAATACACGACGAAGCACTCATTACTAAAAATAGCACAATGACTAAGGAAGAAAATCTCATAGACTGCTTTGGGGGGGTTGTTTAACACAAATATAACAGATGCCACCTAATAATAAAACAAAAAGCACCTTCAAGTGGGTAAAATGACCTTATTTTGCAAAAAACAAATCTGTGAATTTCCTTTCAGTAGAAAATATTGCCAAATCGTATGGCGAACGTATCCTTTTTAATGGTATTTCCTTTGGTATCAATGAAGGTCAAAAAATAGGTTTTGTCGCAAAAAACGGAACAGGCAAAACGTCATTATTAAACATACTTTCTGGGGATGACACCCCAGACGAGGGCAATGTAGTGTTTAGAAAAAACCTTAAAGTAGCCTTCTTATCGCAAGAACCTAACTTAAACCCTAATTTAACTATTGAGCAAACCGTTCTCGATGCAGACAACCCTATCTTAAAGGTAATCTCCCAATATGAGAAAGCAATTTTAAACCCTGATGATGCAGAAGCATACCAAGCTGCATTTGATGCTATGGACGCTCACGATGCTTGGGATTTTGAGACAAAGTACAAGCAAATTTTATCTAAATTAAAATTAGATGATCTCTCGCAAAAAATTGAAAATCTTAGTGGAGGTCAGAAAAAAAGAATCGCACTTGCAAATGCCTTATTAACTAAGCCAGATTTATTGGTAATGGATGAGCCTACAAACCATCTTGACCTGGAAATGATAGAATGGTTGGAAGAGTTATTTGCAAAAGAGAATTTCACCCTTTTTATGGTTACGCACGACCGTTACTTTCTTGAGCGTGTGTGTAACGAGATTGTAGAACTTGACGAAGGTCAATTATACAGCTATAAAGGAAATTACAGTTACTATCTAGAAAAAAGAGATTCTAGAATAGAAGCAGAAACCACAGAAACTGGTAAAGCAAAACAGCTCTACAAAAAAGAATTAGACTGGATGCGTCGCCAGCCAAAAGCTAGAACAACTAAAAGCAAATCTCGTATTGATGACTTTAGCGACATAAAAGCTCGTGCGCACAAAAGACGTAGTGATAACACTATGGAACTAGAACTAAATATGGAGCGTCTTGGGACAAAAATTGTCGAGCTACATAAAATTTCAAAATCTTTTGATGACAAAGAGTTGTTCACTCAATTTGAATACAATTTCATTAAAGGAGAACGCGTAGGGATCATTGGTAAAAACGGAACCGGAAAGTCCACGTTTTTAAACATTATGACCGGAAAGTTAATGCCTGACACTGGCAAAGTAGTGATTGGTGATACCGTGAAGTTTGGGTATTATACGCAAACAGGTATTGAGATAAAGCAAGGTCAAAAGGTCATAGATGTTGTACGGGAATTTGGCGATTTTATTCCACTAAAAAAAGGAAGGATGATTTCTGCAAGTCAGTTGCTAGAGCGATTTATGTTTGAAGGGAAAAAGCAATATGACTTTGTAGATAAGCTTAGTGGTGGGGAACGAAAAAGACTGTATTTATGTACGGTTTTGATACAAAACCCTAACTTTTTAATACTTGATGAGCCTACCAATGACCTTGACATCGTTACCTTAAATGTGCTTGAAAGCTTCTTGTTAGACTTCCCAGGCTGCCTTATCGTAGTATCTCACGACCGCTACTTTATGGACAAGATCGTTGATCACCTTTTTGTATTTAAAGGCGAAGGTGAAATTCAAGATTTTCCAGGTAACTATAGTGACTACCGTGTTTATGAAGACAGTCAGCCTACAACAAAAGCAATTGAAACGGCTACATCAGAAAACAAAAAGAACTGGAAAAATAAAGATGAGAAAACAAAGTTATCCTACAATGACCAAAAAGAATACAATCGATTAGAGAAAGACATCCCAAAATTAGAACGCGAAAGAGATTCGCTTCAAGCTAAATTTGCAACAGAAAATTGGGATGCAGAAGAGATTAACAAGCAATCCGTTTCACTTCAAAAAATTATTGACCAACTAGAAGATAAAGAAATGCGATGGTTTGAGTTGTCTGAGATTATTGAAGGATAGTTAAAATTTTTTGCTTCGGAAATATTAAATATCAAATATTTTTGAAGCAGAAATGAATTAGACTGTATGCTAAATTTAGTTAATGAATATAACTAATTAGGCGTCTTTAAGAATTTTGACTGTGCTCAATAGGATATAGGAATAATAAGTATCAAAATTCACTATCTTTACTAGATAAACACACATGCATGTCATCAAAAAAAATAGCAGTATTTCCTGGATCTTTTGACCCATTCACCTTAGGTCATTTAGACATTATTGAAAGAGCCATCCCTCTTTTTGATTCTATAATTGTGGCCATTGGCACAAACGCTACTAAAAAATATATGTGGACCTTAGAAGAGCGCAAAGAGATCATAGAAAAAGCCTTAGCTGCATACCCTAACGTTTCAGCAGCCGACTATGATGGACTTACCGCTGATTTTTGCAAGAAACACAACGCGCAATTTATTTTACGCGGGCTTCGTAACACCAAGGATTTCACGTATGAGCAAGCCATTGCACAAGCTAATGAAAAGGTAAATGGTGTAGATAGTGTTTTTTTAATATGTAGCCCAGAATACGCATACATTTCGTCTTCGATTGTAAGAGATATTGCCCGTAATAACGGAGATTACTACTCCCTTATCCCTTAATCATTTTCGCTTTTGGTCATAAAAAAACTCCCACAGTTATCCTGAAGGAGTATTTTAAATTGTTTTGTAAAACAGTTTAAAGTGTCGCTACGTGTTTAGCCATATTAGATTTTAAATTACCAGCCTTATTCGCGTGAATAATGTTTTTCTTAGCTAATTTATCAATTGAACCATAAACAGTATTAAGCATTTTTTCTGCTTCTTTCTTATCTGTTAGCTCTTGAAAACGCTTCATTACGTTACGAGCAGTTTTATGCTGGTAACGGTTACGAAGTCTTTTCGTTTCACTACTTCTAATTCTCTTTAATGCTGACTTGTGATTTGCCATTCTATTTTTGTTTTACTTTTGTAGTCCGTAGGGGAATCGAACCCCTGTTACATGGATGAAAACCATGCGTCCTAACCCCTAGACGAACGGACCATTTTTCGTTATGCGAGTGCAAAGATACAACTTATCTTCAATGCTGCAAATTCAAAATAATATTTTTTTATTTTTTTTAATATGCCTTCGCAAAAAGAACACGTCTTGCACTTGGATTTCCAGTAACAATGCACTTTCCAGAGGTATTATTATCATCTAAAGGAATACATCGTATCGTTGCTTTAGTTTCTTTTTTAATCTTCTCTTCTGTCTCATTTGTCCCATCCCAATGCGCTGAAAAGAAACCACCTTTTTCTTCTAATAACGTTTTAAATTCTTCATAGCTCTCAACCTCAGTTGTATGCGCTGCTCTATGATCGATTGCTTTTGTAAATAAACTGGTTTGTATCTCCTCCATCAAACCAACAACGTGATCAATAATTACATCTTTCGCTAACACTTCTTTTGTTAGCGTATCTCTTCGTGCAACCTCAAAAGTGCCATTTTCTAGATCTTTCGGGCCTATGGCGATTCTTACAGGAATACCTTTTAATTCATATTCATTAAACTTCCACCCTGGTTTATGGGTATCTCTATTATCAAATTTTACACGTATTCCTTTTGCACGCAACTCCTTCATCAACTTATTAGCAGCTTCACTTACCGCGTCAAATTGCTCATCATTCCTATATATAGGCACAATCACTACTTGATGTGGCGCTAATTTAGGAGGCAAAACAAGACCTTTATCATCACTATGCGTCATAACCAGGGCGCCCATTAATCGAGTAGACACTCCCCAAGAGGTAGCCCAAACATATTCTTGCTTCCCTTCTTTAGTTGCAAATTTTACATCAAATGCCTTCGCAAAATTCTGACCTAAAAAATGGGATGTTCCTGCTTGTAACGCTTTTCCATCTTGCATTAAGGCTTCAATAGTATAGGTGTCTTCTGCACCAGCAAAACGCTCGCTATCAGATTTTATACCTTTTACAACTGGCATCGCCATAAAGTTTTCAGTAAAAGTGGCATATACATCTTGCATTTGTTTTGCCTCTGTAACTGCTTCACTTTTGGTTGCGTGTGCAGTATGTCCTTCTTGCCATAAAAACTCAGCAGTTCTTAAAAATAAACGTGTACGCATCTCCCAACGCACCACATTAGCCCATTGATTTATTAGTAATGGCAAATCTCTGTAAGATTGAATCCAACCTTTATAAGTTTTCCATATAATAGCTTCAGATGTTGGTCTTACCACTAATTCTTCTTCTAATTTTGCCTCTGGATCAACTCGTAACTTTCCTGGTTTATCAGGATCATTTTGCAAGCGATAATGTGTTACAACTGCACACTCTTTTGCAAAACCTTCTGCATTTTTTTCTTCGGCTTCAAATAAACTTTTAGGAACAAAAAGCGGGAAATAGGCATTTTCATGTCCTGTTTCTTTAAACATTCTATCTAGCTCTGCTTGCATTTTTTCCCAAATTGCATAGCCATAAGGCTTAATTACCATACACCCCCTAACTGCAGAATTCTCAGCCAAGTCAGCTTTGATTACCAGTTCGTTATACCATTTTGAATAATCTTCTTCTCGCGTAGTTAAATTCTTAGCCATAGATCGTTTTTTGGCACAAATGTTGTGATTAAGTTAAATGTGTGTAGTTCTCGGCAAAACTACTTATTTTTATACTCCCGAACAATTAAATACATAAAGTTATGAAAGCAACATTCTCCACCTTACTACCTAAATTAAAAGGGGTATCAGCAGTCCTTACCATTCTAATACTTGCGTCTTGCGGTACTTACAACAACACAGGCCGTGTTGATGATGGCATCTATGGTAACAATACTAGGATAGACAGCAGAGCAACAGAAGAGGTTGTTGTGGACGCAGCACCTGAAGATAAAAACAACTATTATCAGCAATATTTTAGCACCAAAGCGCAGGAACTTGATGGTATTTCTGAAGAAGATAAGGTATTCACAGACGTGGAGTCCTACTCTACTCGCGAATCCTTAGATGAAAATGGATATGTTATTGAACAAGATTTGAATGAAAGTTACGGGTCTTGGGGAGAAAACGATGGTGAAATTACAATTAATGTATATAGCAACGGCTGGGGTAACTATAACTATTGGAACTACGGTTATTTTAATTATTGGGGTTACAACAATTACTACTTTAGACCAGGCTGGTTTGGAGGCTATGGAGGTTTTAATCGTGGTTTTGGCTTTAATCGTGGTTTCTATGGTGGTGGATTCTTTGGCGGGGGATTCTATGGTGGCGGATTCTTCGGAGGAGGGTTCTTCGGAAATGGATATTACGGAAACCCCTACGCTTTCAATAGCCCTTACAACGGAGGCTTCGGAAATGGTGTTGCATATCAAGGAATAAGACAAACATCAAATCGAGATTTTACTACACGAAGAAACGGAGCTAATGAACTAAGAAATTTACGTTCAAATAGCAGAAGAAGTAGCGCTTCAAGATCAAATACATCATCTCTTAGTAATCGTACAAATTCAAGGAGTTCTACAACACAAAGATCTTCTAACACTCGATCAAGACCTACGAACGCTCGTTCTTCATCGAGAACAAGATCATCAAACGCTAGATCATCATCCAATTCTCGAAGCAGATCTAGCTCATCTGCAAGATCATCTAGTTCAAGATCATCCAGCTCAGCAAGATCAAGCAGTGGCTCTTCTAGATCTTCAAGCAGATCATCTGGAGGTGGCAGATCAAGCAGCTCTAGAAGAGGTGGAAAATAAAATTCAATTAAAATTATGAAAAATAAAATATTAATACTCGCGGCGTGTATCGCCGTGAGTCTTTCTAGTGCCCAAAACATTAGTGATATTGTTAGATATACCACTGACGAACCTATAGGAACTGCAAGGTATTTAGCTATGGGCGGGGCATTTACAGCACTTGGCGGCGACTTAACTTCTATAGGGATTAACCCTGCAGGTAGTGCCGTTTTTTTATCGAATAGCGGATCGGTTAGTACTGGAGTCTTAGACAGATCTAACGAGAGCAATTACAACAACTCAATAGCAAATGGGTCTGACACAGATGTCTCTTTAAACCAGGCTGGAGCAGTATTTGTATTTAATTCGTATAATGAAAATTCACCCTGGAAAAAATTCACCATAGGCCTCAACTACGATAATACAAATAACTATGATGATTTTATCGTGGCTGACGGAACAACTAGCACCTCTATTTCAAACTTCTTTTTAGGTCAATCTCAAGGTATTCCTCTTAACCTATTACAATTACAAAGTGGCGAAACCATCGCAGACTTATATACTTTTCTTGGAGAAACAGAAGGGGTGGCTGCGCAGAATGCCTTTTTAGGATTTCAAGGATTTTTAATTAATCCACTCGACCCAAACGACCCAGATAATACTACTTATGTGAATGCGGTTAACGGGAACAGTTTTGACCAGAATTACACAGAGCAAACGGAAGGGTTTAGCGGCAAATACACCCTTAATTTTGCTACTCAATACACAGACAATTTCTTTTTTGGGGTTAACTTAAATACCTACACTATTGAATATCGTGAGCGAAGAGTATTTAGAGAAAATAATAACGCAACTAATTCGAACATAGATTTCGTGCGATTCGAAGAAAATTTATTTTCCTTCGGAAATGGATTCTCTGCTCAAATAGGAGGAATTGCAAAAATAAAAAACAATATACGATTAGGCTTGAGTTATGAAACGCCAACTTGGTATAACATTTCAGAAGAAACAACTCAAAATTTGATAACGGTATCCGGTCTTGAAGAACGCGATGTTTTTATAGACCCAAATGTAATTAACGTTTTTCAAAGATATGAGTTAAAAACTCCAGGGAAATTACAAGCTGGTCTTGCTTATGTATTTGGCAAAAAAGGCTTAATTAGCTTAGATTATTCTATTAAAGATTATTCAAATAGTAGATTAGAAATTTTTGACGACAGAACGCCTTTTCAATCCCTTAATACTGAAATAGCAAACATTTTAACTACGGCATCAACTATTAAAGTAGGTGGAGAATATAGGTACAAGGATTTTAGTTTTAGAGCGGGTGCACGACTAGAAGAAAGCCCCTACGAGGACGAAGATATCCTGGACGACCTTAAAGGTTTCTCCTTAGGTCTTGGTTATGTTTTTGGTAATTACTTTTTGGACTTAGGATATTCTTATGCACAACAATCAAGCTCTCAAACCATTTTTAGTGGACTATCAAATGGTATAACTACCGATACGAATAGAAACAATGTTATTTTATCATTAGGATTTAACCTTTATTAAGGTAAAAACAAGTTTGCATCATAGCAAAAGCCGTGCTTTTCTAGAATTAGAAAATCACGGCTTTTGCGCTACAAATTTTATCGTTTTAAAGTAAAGTGATTTCTAAATTGTTTTCTTGTCTCATCTTCCGTATACTCAACCAAGAACCAGTAATCACTTGACGGCATTGGATTTCCATTATACGTT
>JALZVC010000056.1 GCA_023301205.1 Flavobacteriaceae bacterium | reverse complement strand
ATAAGTAATAGGAAGGCAATATCTGCCATCGATCCCGCATTTACTTCTGGTGTGGATCTTCTTGCCATAATACTATCTTGATGTTAAATTTTTAATCCCGCTAAATACCATTGCAGCAATCGCTAGAAGCGCTAGTATATAAAAAGATATAATCCCAGCTCCTACCCATTTTGAGCCGCTAGGGGAAATCATCTTACCATCATTAAGTGGAAGTCCTTGTAAACTGTCTGAAGCAAGCACGTATGAAACAACACCTATTACTAGAAAGATTCCAACTGACATTAATGTCTTTTTTATATCTCCCGCAAAAATCCCTTTTACTACAAAGACAAGTACTAGCAACAAAACAAGACCCAACATGATGTAAGCAATATTAATTGCCCAAGTAACACTAGTAACATCATCACCAGCAGCAAAACTTGTTTCAATTGTATCACCTAAGTTCAGTATCATCACAAAAAAGACGATACTTACCACAGCTAGGAGTAATGCAACGATTTTAATTATTTTATGTAAACCCATTTTAATATTGGTTTTATATGATTACTTTTTGTTCTTATAGTCTACTAACATATCTATTAAAGTAATAGACGCATCTTCCATACTGTTCACGATACTATCGATCTTAGCGATAATGTAGTTATAAAAAATTTGAAGTATAATCGCAACGATCAGACCAAATACAGTTGTTAAAAGTGCTACTTTAATACCACCCGCCACAAGAGAAGGATTCATATCACCTGCCGCTGCAATTTTATCAAAGGCTTGAATCATACCTATTACCGTACCCATAAACCCAAGCATAGGTGCTAGTGCGATAAATAAAGATACCCAAGAAACGTTTTTCTCTAGTTGCCCCATTTGAACACCACCATAAGCAACAACAGCTTTCTCTGCTGCTTCAATACTCTCATCTGCTCGATCGAGACCTTGATAGTAAATGGAGGCTACAGGACCTTTAGTGTTTCTGCAAACTTCCTTTGCAGCTTCAATACCACCGCTGTTTAAAGCATCTTCAACATTTTGTGCTAATTTCTGCGTGTTTGTAGTAGACATATTAAGGTATACAATTCTCTCAATAGCGATAGCAAGACCTAAGATAAGACATAAAAGTACAATACCCATAAATTGAGGACCTCCTTCTACAAAGCGCTCTTTTAATTCTTGATGAAAGCTCTTGTCATCTCCACTTGCTTCATCAGCTTGAACAAAAGTTACAGTTGCTGCAGAAAATAATGTGTTTGCAGATAATTGGGCAGTTTGATTAGAAACTGCATTGGCATTCATTGAACCTACTAAGGTTAGTGCGGCAATTGCCAGAATAGAAAATAATTTTTTCATTGCTATCGTCTTAAAGATTTGTTTTTTTTGTTAAAGGTTTAAAGATATAAAATAAAAATGTGAATAAACAAGATTAATAGTTAAGTACTACAATTAATCCGATAATTAACTTTATTGAAATATCAGTTCACAATAATATCAAATTAAATAAGAGCACACAACCCTAGCTTAAAAATTTATTTCAAAAACAACATATCCTTAATTGTAGTGTAATAAAAAAATGCCTCTCTAAAAAAAGAGAAGCATTTTAATCTTAAACCTAAATAAACTTAACCTAGTTATTCTTTAATAAAACGTTTGGTTAAATTACCTTCTTGAGTGTTGATTGTAATCGCATAAACGCCAGTAAACAAGCTATCTACATCTATTGTAAATAATTGCGAATCGTCTATTTCCTGATCCACAACTAGTCTTCCACGAATATCGTAAATAGATATACGTTGTACCTGAGTACGCGGCGATACTATATTTAACACCTTGTCTGCTGGACTAGGATATATTGAAATCTCATTTAAGACTTCATTTGTGGTCCCTAATACATTTCTGTCAAAGAACAATCTAAATCTTCCTGGTTGTAGAGAAGCATCTGTTGTAAACTCATAACTGTCATTTTTAAGGTCCGTTATAATTCCAGTCACTAAATCTTCTAAGTAAATTTCTGAAGCAGTCATTCCTGCTCCGTCAAAATCACTTAATGAAATACGGAATTCTACCGCTTCTTCTATATGACTTTGAAAACCTAACAATACTTCTTTCTCTTGGTTAAACGCTTCTCTACCTTGTATAAGGTATCCGTTTGTCAAATCATCACCAATATGTGAGTACAAAGAGATTGAATTGCCTTGTCTAGGATTGTCGTATTTAGCATCTACTCCACTTGTAGCGCCTTCTAAAAACCCTACTAACACATTGCTCCTCTCTCCATAGTTTAAGTCTTCAAGCTGAAGCCAAACTCTATTCTTCGTTACTTCATTTGTACGTAACGTAGTATTCCCATCTATTAGACGCATACTGTTATTAAACACTGCGTCACCCGCACCAGAAGCAAATACGCCAAAACCTTGCGCAGTAGCAATCACTCCATTAGGGATAGTCCCTGCGCCAGATGCTGCCATCACCCCACCAGTTTCATTGTAAACAGATACATCACGCATAGTGAAATTCACTGAGTTAGGTCCTGGCACCGTTAAAGAAGGGCCTGCCCCGTGCTCCCAAAAGTACACCGCATCTATCTCACCATTTGCATCCATAAAAAGCTGCGCATCAATTGCAGAAGCATAAGGATTTGATAATATATTAGGACTAGAAAGTTGTCCGTCTGTTTCATTAAAGTTTAATGCCCTTGTAATAACACCATTGTTAAGTGTTGCAGCTGTATCATTATAGTCATAACTAAAAACACCTCCTGGTGCGTTTATACCTGTCTGCGGAAATACTAAATACCCTTCCCCTGGTGCTAGTACACCACTTTTAGGACTCCATACATCCAGATCCATACTCTGAAAGTTAAAGATAACACCATCTTCTGGAGCAAAATCAAAAGGATCAAATAATTCTGGTGAGAAAAACTGCACATTAAAGGCATCTGCCCAAACACCTTCTCTTGTCTCTACATCCATAGGCGAACCTAAAATCATAAAGTCTCTCGTATCTACATTAGGCGTCATTACATTTACACTAATAGCACCACTCGTGTTTGTTACAACAGCATCGTCATTTACTTGAACCACGTTTGCTGTGTGGGCAACTGTTAAACTCCCCTCCACTGTAATATCATTTTGTACACGTACAAAACCATCTGCAGCTACATTTACACTTCCTGTTATATTAATTAAAAGCTCGCAAGCTTCGATGTTACCATTCATACTCGTGTTATACATTCCAGCTATAATTGCACGTACCATACTAGTTGGTGGATTATTACTCCACATTGTTCCATTCCAGGTAGTTTCATCATCACAAAGATCCATCATTATCAGACCACCAGAACAGTCTGATCCATCATAATTCATTATTTGCAAACCTGCGTTAATTCCTGTACAGTCTGAAAGTTGAAAATCATTTGCAAAAGGACCACAAGCTGTGAAAAATTGATCATCAAAAGCATTACCAAGTAGATTAAAACATACATCTGGAGATTCATTGGTATCTATCATCTCTATTTTTAAATGTCCTAAAACATTTGGAACTAAAGTAATATTCTCAGGATAACTACCCCCAGAAACTACTTGCTGGTTTGCTATGGAGATAGTACCATTGGTATTGTTCACAATATTTGCATCAGACCACACGTTCAAACTTCCACTAAATCCTTGAAAATCAAATATCGAACCATCAGGATAAGTAAACTCTACTGTAGCGCCATCTATATTTTCACCAAAAGCGGCTGTATTATAATCCAGATAAAACTGTGAAGATCCAAGTCTAAAATCTGCTGCAGATGTTCTAACTGCGATGACATCTACTTCATAAAAATCCAACAATCCATCTGAAGTAATCTCAGCATTAGCAAAAGTTAACCCTAGATTTTCATTCTGAGCTTGTGTTGTAAAAATTGCTATACAACAAATTACAAATGTTATTAATATTCTTTTCATAATATTATTTTTAGATTATTATTTTAAAATTGAACACCTCTACCCACATTTGGTAGGATGAAAAGATTGATATCTACATTTTGTATTTGACCATTCAAATCTGCATCAGCGTTTGAATATCCAGAACCACCTACTAAAGGCAAAGTCATGGTAACATCTGAATTCTGAATTTGTCCATTAGGTGAAGCATCTCCTGCCACCATAGCAAAAGTGCCATTTCCTAAGTTAGATAAAGCATTTTCTCCCCCAAAAACAGCTAAAGGATCACTGGTTAAATCTAATATTGAGATTTGTCTGTCAATGGTAACCGGCGCTGCCGTTAATATGGCTAAG
>JALZVC010000055.1 GCA_023301205.1 Flavobacteriaceae bacterium | reverse complement strand
TTACAAAATGGGCCAGTGCCGTGAAAGTGTTTTGCTTGTAGCACACTCGATGGTCTAGGCATACCATTACCATCTATAATATCTATATCTGTGCCCCAATGATGACGCGATGTTCCTGGGATAGTTGAGTATTCTATGATTTTTTTTATGGCGTCTAATGGTGCTAAACCAGTTGCCGTGAATCTTTTGTATTTACCTTCAAAAATTTGTTTTTGGCGCTCAAAACTTCGGTAGGCAGAGACAGATTCGATTTTTATGTCCTCTTTAGCGGCTGCTGCCTTCATTTTTAAAAAGGCGTCATAGGTTTCTTTTTCCATTTTCCAGGAAGGTCCTGTAAAGGGATAGTCACTTTTTCCTATCAAGAAATTTTTATCAAAAGGGGTAACACTATAATTAAGAGCAAGATGAGGTGCTGTAAGAATACCCATAGCTAGAAAGCTGCTTAATTTTATAAATTTTTTTCTGTTCATTTTGTATCTTACGACGAAATAAAAGTACCACTATTTTGACAGAACACAACTTCAAGTTTGCAATTATTCCTACTTCGGAAATTTTAACCATTCTACCATTGTTAGAAGAATTAGCAAGTGCTGATATTTCCGAAGCAACCAGAAAAGAGCGCGTTCTCGAAATGGCGGCTCAAAATTATGAATGTCTAGGTGTTTATGACGACGGTGTTTTAATAGGAATTTGTGGTATGTGGTTTATGACGCGGCATTATGCGGGTAAAAGTGTAGAGGTAGATCATGTTATAATTACCGCTAAGTATCAAAACAAAGGTCTGGGTAAAAAAGTGATGCAATGGGTGTATGATTATGCGCAAAGTAAAGGGTGTCTTTGGGTAGAGTTAAATACGTTTGTGTATAATTTTCCTTCACATAAGTTTTACTACAACGAGGGTTTTGTAAGTAAAGGGTACCATATGGTAAAAGTGCTTTAAAGCGGGCCACTTTCTAATTCAATAGGCGCTTTACTTGGTTCAAATAAACGTGCTGTATGTGCTCCTTTTAATGTTATTGTTTCTCCTGTAACTCTCAGCCAACTTCCTTCTCTTAGTCCAAGTACAGGTACTGTATTTTGTGTGTGGTATTCTTTTATGCGTGTTTCTCTGGTCTCGCCCATATGTTTTGACGAAGGGTCTGGATCTAAAAAGTGTGCATTAATATTATAAGGTAGTACTCCCATGGTTTTAAAAGAAGGAGGGTAGACAATAGGCATGTCATTTGTAGTTTGCATAGAAGGACCACAAATATTGCTGCCCGCACTGGTGCCTAAATACGGCAGGCCATTATAAATAGCTTCGCGTAAAGGTTGGATGACTTCGTTATTGTATAACATTTGCACCAGTAAAAAGGTGTTGCCTCCGCCAGTAAATACTCCTTGAGCATTTATTATAGCTTCTGTAGCATTCTTAAATGTGTGAAGTCCTGTAACTTTAAGATCAAGTTTTTTGAAATATGTAGCAGCGATTTCTGTGTAGGCATCGTGCGACATACCGCCAGGTCTGGCGTATGGAATAAAGATGATCTCTTTACAATTTTTGAATAAATCAGTAACTTCTTCGGTAAGGTATTCTAGATAAGAACTACCATGCGTAGTTGAGGTGCTTGCAACAATAAGGTTTTTCATCCGTCTTAATAAAAATATAAATGTACGCAACTATTGAAAAAATCACTAACCTTTTCTATATCTTTAGTGCTATGAAAAAATTATTACTCCTTGTATTATTTGTTTTGGCCACCACGCTTCACGCGCAACAGGTTGAGCGCATTATGGTTAAAGGGCAGATCTCTGCTCCCGTCGATATCGATATAGAAGGGGTGACGTTGTACAACAACTCTGCTAATAAAGGGACTGTTACTGACGTTAATGGTGAGTTTACACTTGAAGTAGCGTTAAATGACGAAATTGTAGTTTCTGCTTTGCAGTACGCTGTATTTAAAGTGAAGATTGACCAGCGCACAATTGACACTAAAAAATTAAGTATTTATTTAAACCCTGTGGTTAATGAATTAACAGAAGTGACTGTATACAAGTATGATCTTACAGGTAATCTAATCGTTGACATAAAGAGTATAAAAACAGTAGATCTAGATACAGAGTGGGATATTTCTTATGAGAATGTTGAGTTTAACTATGAATTTGCGGCAGATAAATATTCTTCTATTCCAGGAAGTTTTGCTGAAGACGCGTTTTATAATGGGCAACAACGATACGGGGCAAATCTCTTGGGAGGGATCGCATTATTCTCGCAATATGTTTTAAATAAAAAAAGAAACAACTCTTTTAATTTGAAAATTCGAAATCCAGATAAAATGGTAGATGATATTAGAGAACGATTTTCTCATGATGCGATAAAAACTAACTTCAATATTCCTGAAGGGAAGGAAGATGATTTTTTGTATTATGCAGAAGATAATGGATTTACAAAAAGTTTAATGCTAGATGAAAATGAATTGCGATTGTTCAGTTTTTTAGAAAAAAGTGCAGTAGCTTATCTTAAACATATTAATGAATAATACATTACTATTTTATTTTTTATGTTTTGCAGCATCACTTAGTTACGCCCAAGAAAAAGAACTACAAGGTAGTATTGCAGATAGTACGGAGGTAGGCGGTATTGTAATACGCAATAAAACTAATCCAAACTTTGCAGTGACACATAACGATGGGACTTTTAAAATAAAGGCCTCTGTTAATGATAGTTTGTTGTTCTCTGGTTCTATCTATGAATCAAAAACGATTGCGGTTTCTCAAAAAGAATATGATGAAGCTACACTAATGGTTACACTCGATCAGAAAATGAATGAACTCGATGCGGTAGATTTAGGTAAAACACTATCTAAAGAAGAACGAGAACAACAAAGAAAAGTAGAAGACAATTTAAATAAAAGTCTGGTCTGGGAAAAAATGGAATTTGAATTTGAGTTTACACAAGATAAATACTCATCAATACAAGGCAACAAAGCGAACGAGGCTTTACATAATGGGCAAAAACTAAATGATGGTGTAAAGTTGCAAGTGATCATACCTGCGATAGTTAAATTCTTGAAAAAGAAACAGCCAGAAGATACGTCAACATTGCCAGAAGATGCGGTAAGGTTCTACATTAAACAAAAATATACTAAAGAAGAACTGCAATCTTATTTTAATATTCCCACAAAATATGCGGAAGATTTTTTGTATTTTTTAGTGGAAGACGGTGTCCCAGATGTTTTTTTAGAAGAAAGTAACGAGCTGGAGTTAACGCAATTAATTAACGAAAAGGCTTCGCTTTATAATGCTCGAGCTAAAGAATAATCATTGGTATTTCTTGCTTATTTTTTTTGTGATGAGCACTGTATACTCACAAGAAAAAGAGCTCATTGGGCAAATTACAAACACTGTTGACGTAGAAGGGATTCATATAGTAAATCAATCTTCCCGTTTTAATGCGGTGACCAATAAAGAAGGAGTTTTTACCATTACCGCAAAAGTAAACGACACGCTCTTAGTGTCTTCTATTACCTACGTCCCACAGCGTGTAATTGTTTCTGAAACGTTCTACACTCAAGGAAAGCTAACTATCACTCTAGATCCTATCGTGAACGAGCTTGCAGAAGTTAAAGTAGGAAACCAGCTCACAGGTAACATTAAAACAGATCTTCAAAATATAAAAACAGAAAAAATACTACAATTTGATGATGTAGGTATTCCTGGATTTAAAGGAGAGCCAGAAGAAAAGATAGTGCCAGTTATCCAAGCTATAAACTTAACGGTAATTGATGTTGAGGCCATATATAAGCATCTATCAGGTTATTATAAAACATTACGAACAAAAAGAAAATGGGAGTCTGAAAACCAGACAGTGGATGGGATTATTAATTTTTATGGAGTAGATTTTTTTTTAGAAGCCTTTAAGATTCCTGAAAACAAACTCAATGATTTTTTATTATTCTGTATTGAAACTGAAACCATTGAGCAAGATTTTAAGAAAGAAAACTACTCTCTTGTGACTTTAGTTTTAGAAAAAAAAGCCAAAATATATTACGAGCGCCTTCAAGAAGTAGAGACCGACTAGATAAATGGTCTTATTTTTGTAACATTTCCGAAGAAAACATACTAATATCGATACTATGAAATTAACAGCTAGAATTTTTTTAATTGCCCTTGTCTTTGCGGGTTTATCTTCATTTGAGGCGCATAAGTTTTATGTGAGTGTGACTAAAGTGGAGTACAATGAGGAAGCAGAAACGGTACAAATAATCACTAAGATTTTTATTGATGATGTAGAACAGGTGCTTAATGAGCGTTATAATACGGAGACGCATCTAGACACTAAAAAAGAAACTGCTCGAGATCGAGAATTGCTTGAAGAGTATATCTTAAAAAAGCTAAAAGTAGAAGTGAATGGAGAAGAAGCAAAACTCAACTATTTAGGGGTAGATTATGAAACAGATATTGTGAAATCTTATATTGAAATCACTGGAATAAAGAAATGTAGTTCAATTGGTGTAGAGAACACGGTGTTAATGGAAAAATTTGAAGAACAGCAGAATATCATCCATTTAACTGTGCGTGACGAGAAGCGTACTATGATTTTAGAAAAGGAAAATCCTAATGGTTTGTTAAACTTTACAGACTAAGCCTATAAAACCTAATAATAACAACTATTTTTAACCCTTAATATTAATTAAATCAATCACATGAAATTAGCAAAGTATTTATCGTTAGTGCTTCTTTTTCTAATGGCAAGCGTCAGTTTTGCACAAGAAGTAAAGAGCGAGATGGAAGAGCGTAAGCCAGGCCATACTAACGAAAACAGATTTAAGCAACTCTATGAAGAGTTTTCTACTCCTAACACTTACAGAAGTGCAAGTGGTGCTCCAGGACCAGATTATTACCAACAACAAGCAGATTATGAAATGGACATTCGTCTTGACGATGTAGCTGGGCGTATATATGGTAACGAAACGATTACCTACACGAATAACTCTCCAGATGTATTAGAGTATTTATGGGTACAATTAGATCAAAACGTAAGAGCAAAAGATTCTAAAACTCCATTAAGTGAAGCCAGTGGAGCGGTGCCTGCACAACAACCTGGTGCTTTTGTAAATGCTTATATGAATGAAGGTTTTGACGGTGGTTTTAAAATAGAACACGTTAAGAATACAAAAGGAGGAAATCTTCCTTACACTATTAATCGCACTATGATGCGTGTAGAGATGCCTAAAGATCTTCAGCCTGGAGGAAAGTTTGAGTTTTCTATTAAATGGTGGTATAATATTGTTGAACATACAGTAGATAGAGCTCGTAGTGGTTATGAAACTTTTGAAGATGGTAACAGAGGTTATGTTATTGCACAGTTTTACCCACGTATGGCAGTTTACAATGATGTAGAAGGATGGCAAAATAGCCAGTTCTGGGGTCGTGATGAGTTTGCATTACCTTTTGGAGATTTTAAAGTAAATATTACGGTTCCTGCAGATCACTTACTAGATGGTACAGGGGTTTTAACAAATAGAAAAGAAGTCTATAATAAAACGATGATGAATCGTTATGAGCAAGCAAAAACATCTTATGATAAGCCAGTTGTAATTTTTACGCAAGCAGAAGCTGAGGCAGCTGCAAAAGGATTTTCAAAAGAGACAAAAACTTGGAAACTTGATGCAAAGAATGTTCGTGATTTTGGTTTTGCTACCTCTAGACGTTTCATTACAGATATGATGGCAGTAAAAATGGGTAGTAGAACGGTTATGGCTGTTTCTGTATACCCACCAGAAGGAAACCCATTATGGGAAGAATACTCTACTAGAGTTGTTGCAAGTACATTAAAGTCATACTCTCGTATGTCTTTTGACTATCCTTATCATAAAGCAATTTCTGTACACGCAAAGCAACAAGGGATGGAATACCCAATGATTTGCTGGAACTATGGTCGTCCAGAAAAAGATGGTACATATAGTGATCGTACTAAATACGGTATGATGAGTGTAATTATTCA
>JALZVC010000054.1 GCA_023301205.1 Flavobacteriaceae bacterium | reverse complement strand
AAGAAGAGCAAGATGCCGTATTTTATGACCCCCATATCGCAAAAATGACGCATAAAAGAACTGGCGAACTTTCTTTAGGGGAGTTAAAATATTTTGAAGTGGTTTTACTTAGTCAACTTGGGCATCCCTTTCTTATGCTAGATGAGCCATTTTCTATGCTTGAACCATTACATAAGGAAAAACTAAAGGCACAGTTACTTGACATTAAGCAAAATAAAGGCATAATTATCACAGACCATTATTACAATGATGTGTTAGAAATGGCAACTAAAAGTATTGTCTTAAAAGATGGTATGGGGTTTCCAGTATCTTCTACCGCAGACTTGCTAGAATATGAATATTTAAAACAACGATTTTAGCCAAAAAAATGTCAATTTTAGCGAAAGGTTTCTAAAAGTTTGTCGTGCTATAGCTAACCTAAGCTTAGTTTTTGTATATTTATATCAATATATTAACACTTAAAATATAAAACAATGGTTAAAGCAAAATATGCAAGCGTTTTAGAGCTTGGTGAAAAATTAAGTATTCAAAATGGAGACATCAAAGAAGAAAATGGTGTTTTACACGTTACAGGTACTGCAAACACTCCACATGAAAAAAACCTTCTATGGGATGCAATCAAATCTGCAGGTGGTGAAAGCCCTGCTGATATTGTAGCAAACATTAGCGTGGCAGATGAGTCTGTTTTTGCGCGTCATACAGTTGCAAGCGGTGAATCTTTAAGTAAAATTGCAAAGCATTACTATAAAGACCCCATGAAATACAACGCTATTTTTCAAGCGAACACAAATCAACTTAAAAGCCCAGATGTAATTCATCCAGGACAAGAGTTAGTGATTCCTAACTTATAGTCAGAACTTAAGAAAAGAAAAAGCCGCAAATTGCGGCTTTTTTTATTTGTTAGATTTTTTTGGTCTACAACCCACTAATATATCCTCCATAAACATCTTTAAAACGTATCCCATCTGTAAGATTATATTTACTGAGTTTTTTCATCTCTACTAAAGACCACAATATAAACTCTTTTAAAAACGGAATATCCTCTTCTGGAACATCTTTAGCATAGGTATCAATAAGATCATCTAGGGGCTCTATTCTATCTAGTTGCAGTTGATACGCTGTATCATCTAAGGTATCTAGCAATTCAAAACTACTTTGCTCAAAAAACCAATTCACAATATCTTGATAAGGATCGTGATCTCCTTCTTTTTGTAGTTTTTCTATCTTAGGGAAAATATTTAAAAATTCTGTTTTAATAGCATCTGCTACTAATTGCTTAGCCACTTCATTAGCACCCTCTTGCTCTCCTTCATACACGAGTTCTACCTTTCCAGTTATGGCCGGAATGACACCAAGAAAATCACTTACCCTAACACTTGTTTCTAAGTTACCATTTATTAATCCTCTTCGTTCTGCTGTACTCAATAGATTTTGGAATGCTGTAATACTCAATCGAGCACTGACACCACTCTTCGCGTCAATAAACTCACTTTCTCTGGCTTCAAAACTTATTTGCTCTAGAATGTCTTTTGCTAATTCTGGGATATATATATTAGATTTTTCTTTTGCCGCTTCTGCAGTTTCTTGTTCAGTAATTGCACGTGCAATCTCTAGCGTTTCAGGATAATGCGTAAGAATCTGCGACCCTATTCTATCTTTTAATGGAGTAACAATACTCCCTCTATTTGTATAATCTTCTGGGTTTGCTGTAAACACAAATTGAATATCTAAAGGTAAGCGCAATGCAAACCCTCTAATTTGAACATCGCCTTCTTGTAAAATATTAAAGAGCGCCACTTGAATACGAGCCTGTAAATCTGGGAGCTCATTTATAACAAAAATACAGCGGTTAGCACGTGGTATCATACCAAAATGGATAACACGATCATCCGCATAATTCAATTTTAAATTTGCGGCTTTTATAGGATCTACATCGCCTATTAAATCTGCCACAGTAACATCTGGCGTTGCTAGTTTTTCTGCAAAACGGTGGTCTCTATGCAGCCAACTTATTGGCGTAGCATCCCCTTTTTCTTCTAGGAGATTTGTTGCATAGCGCGATATAGGTTTCAAGGGATCATCGTTAATTTCGCTTCCTTCTACCATCGGGATATATTCATCTAATAAGGTAATCATCTGTCGGGCAAGTCTTGTTTTTGCCTGTCCTCTTAACCCTAACAAGTTGATGTTATGCTTCGATAAAATAGCACGTTCCAATTCTGGGATTACCGAGTACTCATAACCGTGTATTCCTTCAAAGATCGTTTCTTTCTGCATCATCTTTTGAAGCAAATTTCTACGTAATTCTTCTTTAACAGATTTGTATTCGTAGCCAGCTTTTTTAAGTTGGCCAAGTGTTTTTATATTTTTAATTTCCATATGCGTGTTTTTAGAAAAAAGAGAAAAGAACAAAGAAAAAAGACATCCAAGCTGTTTTGAAAACTTGTTGTCATTCTCTGCCATTCTTCTATTTTTTCTTCGAGTTCTCTTACTTTTTCTGGTGTAATAATTTTTTTATGTTGTGCAATCAATATTTGAGTATATAATTCAAATGATGAACCTAAAGATATATCAATAAAATGGCTAAAGCTTTTATTTGTTCTAGCTGAACCTTCAGAAATATTACTTGGCATTGAAATAGAACACCTGCTCATCTTTGACGTAAGATTATATTGTTCTTCTTTAGGAAACTTAACTAATACATCTGAAATTAAAAATGAAATATCAAGAGCAGATTTCCAAATTTTCATATTCTTAAAATTATGCCTTTTCTTCATCTCAAATAATTTCTCTTTGCTCTTTGCTCTTTTCTCTTTGTTCTTAACTACCGTAACTTCTTCTTCCTATTGTTCTCATAATCTGTAAATATCATCTCCCCTAGTCCTTCGAGCCCCGTGTAAAAGGCTTTACCTCGATTTGCTTCTGTAAATTCATCTACAAACTGTTGCAAATAAGGATCACTTGCAATCATAAACGTCGTGATCGGAATATGCATTTTTCTGGCTTGTCTAGCCATTATATAACACTTATTTACAATATGCTCGTCTAGGCCGTTACTGTTTTTATAATACCTCCCATCTGGTAAGCGCAGGCAACTAGGCTTACCATCTGTAATCATAAATATTTGCTTGTTGGTATTTCTTTTTCGTCGAAGCATATCCATTGCTAGTTGTAACCCTGCAACAGTATTAGTATGATAAGGCCCCACATTAAGATAAGGTAACTCTTTAATTTTTATGGGCCAGGCATCGTTACCAAACACTAAAATATCGAGCGTATCCTTTGGGTATCGGGTAGTAATCAACTCGGCTAGTGCCATAGCTACTTTCTTAGCGGGTGTGATTCTATCTTCACCATATAAAATCATAGAATGACTAATATCAATCATTAATACCGTACTCATTTGCGATTTGTGCATTGACTCTTCGACCACAAGGTCATTTTCTGTCAAGCGAAACTCCCCTATCCCATTGTTAATCTGAGCATTTTTAATGCTTTCGGTCATAGATATTTGGTCTAATGAATCTCCAAACTGGTAGTTCCTAAAATCTCCAGATTGTTCATCACCACTTCCTACATATTTTGTCTTGTGATTACCCTGACCACTTCTTTTTATTTTACCAAATATTTGTTCTAAGGCACGTTTCCGAAGTGCTCTTTCTAGCTTTTCTGTAATAGAAACACCTCCTTTACCATCGCCTTTATCCCCACCTTTTCCATCTGGACGAAACTCTTCTCTAATAAAACCGCGGTCTTTTAACTCTTGTATAAAGTCTTCTATGGTATACGCTTCTGTGGTCAATTTATATTCATCATCCAATTGCCGTAGCCAGTCTATAGCTTCATCAAAGTCACCAGAAGTATGCGTGATTAACTCTTGAAAAACCTCAAAAAGCCGATCAAAAATAGACTTCTCTTTTGGGGTATGTTTGGTAAAGATAAACCCAGTTTTAAAGTTGGGATTTAGCGAATTGTTTTGCTCTTTAGACATTTTATAAAATTACTACAATTTACAGTTGAACGCCCCTAAAATATTGTTAAACAAATATGCATTGTTTCATTTTCTTCGGAAATGCTAAATAGAACTAAATTTATTCATTATAGGTAACGGTTATGTGAATAATTTAACAAGTATTGAACTAGTTTTTTTTATCTTTAAGGCTTAATTAATCGTACATATTTCCGATGAAAAAAATTCTCTTTTTGATGCTTTTATGCATCTTCTCTACCGCACAGTCACAAGGGTTAACAAATTCGTTACTTCAAGAAATGAAACCTAGAAATATAGGCCCAGGCGGTATGTCTGGTCGTGTTACGTCTATCGATGTAGTTACTTCAAATCCAGATGTAATGTACGTAGGTACCGCATCGGGTGGACTCTGGAAATCTACAAGTGGTGGGATTAAATGGGACCCTATTTTTGATAATCAAGTAACTGCCTCCATTGGTGCGGTTGCAATTACACAGTCAAATCCCTCTGTAATTTGGGTGGGAACGGGAGAAGGGAATCCGCGTAATAGTCTTAACGGTGGTTATGGTGTTTACAAGTCACTTGATGGTGGTAAAAACTGGATGGCAATGGGTCTTGAAAAAACAAGACATATCCATAAAATATTGATTGATCCTACAGATCCTAATACGGTGTATATAGGGGCCATTGGTTCTCCTTGGGGTGTTCACGAAGAACGTGGTGTTTTTAAAACGAAAGATGGAGGGAAAACCTGGGATAAAATTTTATATCAAAATAAAACTACCGGAGTTGCAGATATGGTAATGGATCCTTCTAACCCAAACAAATTACTAGTCGCGATGTGGGATCATAAGCGTGATCCTTGGTTTTTTAGAAGTGGTGGCGACGGTTCTGGTCTTTTTGTAACGCACGATGGCGGCGATACTTGGGAAGAACGCACCGATAAAGATGGATTACCTAAAGGCGAGTTAGGCCGTATTGGTCTATCTATAGCGCCTAACAAACCAGATATTATCTATGCACTGGTAGAGGCAAAAAAGAATGCCTTATACAAATCTGAAGATGGTGGTTTTAATTGGAAAAAAATAAATGATAAGAGTGACATAGGGAACAGACCCTTCTATTACAGTGACATATTTGTAGATCCTCAGAATGAAAATCGGGTGTTCTCTGTATTTACATACGTTAATGTATCTGAGGATGGTGGAAAAAACTTTAATCAATTGATGGGGGCTTATGGCGTAGATAACGGTGTACACCCAGATCATCACGCTTGGTGGATACACCCAGAAGATGGCAGTTTTATGATGGATGGTAATGATGGAGGATTAAACATTACCCACGATGGTGGGAAGACGTGGCGCTTTATAGGCAATCTGCCTGTTGCGCAGTTTTACCATATAAATGTAGATAATGAGTTTCCTTATAATGTATACGGTGGTATGCAAGATAATGGTAGTTGGAGAGGCCCAGCTTACGTTTGGAAGGCACAAGGAATACGAAATAGCTACTGGCAAGAAATTAGTTTTGGTGACGGCTTTGATGTTGTACCAGACCGTGATGATAGCCGCTATGGTTGGAGTATGAGCCAGCAAGGATCTGTGAGTCGCTATGATTGGCAGACTGGTAACAACTATTCCGTAAAGCCTACCCATGCAGATCCAGATGTAAAACTCCGCTTTAACTGGAACAGTGCGATAAACATTGATCCTTTTGATAATAATACGGTCTACTTTGGTAGTCAGTTTGTTCATAAATCTACAGACAAGGGATTAACATGGACAGTGATCTCACCAGATTTAACTACAAATGATCCAAAAAAACAAAAACAAGGCGAAAGTGGTGGCCTTACAATGGACGCTACTGGTGCAGAAAATTATACTACCATATTAGTCATAGAACCATCTCCTGTAGAAAAAAATGTGATTTATGCAGGTACAGATGATGGTCGGGTTCATGTTACTCAAAATGGTGGCGGTACTTGGGAAGAAGTTTCAAGATTACCTACCCTACCTGATGGGAGTTGGATCACTCAAATAAAAGCAAGTAAAACCAAAAAAGGAGCTGCGCTTCTTGTAGCAAATGACTACAGGCGTTTTAATTACAGTCCATATGCCTATAGAACTGATGACTACGGGAGATCTTGGCGTCGTATTGTGAACGAAAAAGACACAGAAAGTTATGCCTTATGCATTGTAGAAGATCCTATAGAAAACAATTTAATGTTTTTGGGTACAGATGACGGTTTATATTATTCTATCAACGCAGGATTTACTTGGGAAAAATACACCAATGGTTTTCCTACCGTGTCTGTTAAAGATTTAGTAATTCATCCGCGCGAACACGACTTGGTGATTGGAACTTTTGGGAGAGCTGCTTGGGTATTAGACGACCTTAGACCTTTAAGAGCAATCGCAAAAAACAAATCGGTACTTAATGAAAGTCTAAAGGTGTTCTCACCTCCTACTGCCTATCAAGCCGCTTACCAGCAACCTACAGGAACTCGATTTGGTGGTGATGCATTGTATCAAGGAGAGAACAGATCTGATGG
>JALZVC010000053.1 GCA_023301205.1 Flavobacteriaceae bacterium | reverse complement strand
TCCATAATGCTAGCAAGGTCTTCTTTCTGGTCTCCACTTAGTTTTAACCCTTTTAAAGTATCTAGCGCTACTTTTTTTGTTTCTAGATTTTCTACTTCTCCTTGATTTGCTTCGTCTTTTTTAGCATTAATACGATCAAAGAAATGATTACAAGCTCCTCTAAACTGTTTCCAGATCTTATCGCTATCTTTTCTAGGTACGTGACCTATTTTTTTCCAATCTCCTTGAATTTTCTTCATCAAGTTAATTGTTTTCTCTACATCTTCATTATCCTTGTTTGCTTCTGCAACAGCAATGAGCTCTTTCTTTTTGTCTAGGTTGGTAAACTGCTCATCTTTTTGCGATTTATAAAACACATTTTTGGCTTTATTAAAATCACGTGTAGCATTTTTAAATTCGCCCCAAACTTTTTTATCATCACTTTTAGGTACTTTTCCAGATTTAAAAAACCGCTCTCTTAGTCCTTCAATTTCTGTAATGGAAGACTGCCAATCTTTATGACTATCTGCTCCACGGGCAGTAACCTCGTTGATGCTTATAATTAATTCTTGCTTCTTCTCAAGATTAACAACATATAGTTTTTCCTTTTCTGCATCTAGTGCATCTTTTTTATCGTGAACGATCTTCGTGTGCTCAGAAAATTCGTCCCAAACTTTGTCACTATATTCTCTTGATACAGGTCCAGTTTCATCTTTCCAGATTCTATGTAATAACTGTAATTCTCTAAATGCTTTAGATACGTTATCAAGTTTAGAAAGTTCTTGTGCGCGAAGTATTAACTTTAGCTTCTTGTCTAAGTTAAATTTGTGGTCTAAATCACGTGTTTCACGATCCAAGTCCATTAACCCATAATAGGTATCTCTATGGTGCTTATAGTTGTTCCAAACAATGTTATATGTGTCACGTGGTATATGTCCTATTTCATTCCACTGATCTTGGAGTGCTCTAAAAGTGTTATAGTTTTGTCGCACGGTCTTACCATTGTCAAACAATGATTTTAACTCTTCGACAACGGCTTCTCTTTTAACCAGATTATTTTCTTGCTCTTTTTTTAGGGAAGAATAAAAAGCTTTTTGCTCTTTACGGTATGCTCCGTATAATGTGTTGAATTCTTTCTTCAAGCTAGAAGAGTGGTAAAAGTCAATTATATTTCCACCTTCTGCTAAGAAGGTTTCTTTTACTTTTTCTGTTTCTGCGTTGTACTGGTCGTTAAATTCATTTTTAATGGCCTCTACTTGATTTTTTATCTTTTTAAAAGAATGATCTTTAATTAGATTGCCTAAATGTGCTACAAGTTGCTTTTGGTCTAAAGAGGTATAATCTACTTCTTCAATTACGGCTTCATTTTCATCTTCCTGCTGCTCTTCCTGCTGTATTTCTTCAACTACATCTTCATCCTCTTGGTCTTCTTCTTGCTTGCTTTCACTCAGATTTTCTTTTTCTGGAGCAACTTCAGTGGCAACCGTTTCTATTGTAGTATTAGCTGTTTCTTCTAATACCGGATTTTGAACCTCGGCTATTTCCGAAGCAGGTATCTCTGTTTTAGCTTCAACTTTAGCACTGGCTGTTACTAGATTGCTCTTTTCTTCCGGATTTGTATTTTCTTCAGACATTTTTTTCAATGTTTAGGGTCTATTATTTAAGTCAGCGAAGATACTAACAACCTAAGAGAACACAAAGGTTATTGTGTTATAAGGGCTATTTTTGCCAAATAGCCCATGATTTTTTAGCTTGATGCTCTAGCATTTTAAGTCCATTACTAATTATTGCTCCTTTAGCAAATCCTCTTTTAAGAAATTCGGTTTCACCTGGGTTGTAAATAAGATCAATAAGTAAATGATTTTTAGTAATACTTTGATAGGGGAGTTTTGGGCAATCTTCAATATACGGGAATGTGCCTACAGGGGTACAATTTATTATTAAGTAATGATTGGCTATCACCTTCTCCGTAACATCTTGATATCTTAAAATATCACCAACTCCATTACGAGATACATATTTATAATCGAAATCCATTGTACTTAGAACGTAAGCAATCGCTTTTGAGGCACCTCCAGTTCCAAGGATTAAAGCAGTTTTCTTTTTTAGTGGCAAATAATCAATCAAGGTTAATGCAAATCCGTAGTGATCTGTATTATAGCCAATGAGCTTTTTTTTTGGTGAAACCTTGACTGTATTTACTGCTCCTATCGCAGCAGCTTCTGTATCAATACGATCTAAAAAGGGAATAATTTGCTCTTTAAAAGGATACGTGACGTTAAAACCTTTAAAATCTGTTTTTCTTTCTTTTAAAAATTTTTCAAGATGGTCAACATCTTCAAACTCTAGATTTTCGTATGAATCCGATCGATTTTCTATTTCAATTTTTTTTCTAAAAAATTCTTTGGAATAAGAATGCTTCAATGTTTTTCCTATAAGTCCATAATTAGCCATTTGCGGGGGAGTCTTTAATGTTTTGGTGCCAGTCTAAACTAAGTACCAAAAAAATACCGATTATAATAAATATGATTGCCAAAGTGACCTCTGTCGTAAATTGATTAGGGAAATAACGCTCATATCCAGAAATAATTGAGCGGCCATTGGCATCTGTCGCTATTTTTCCCGTATTTGATATAGCAAATAATTTTTCTTTCCAGGGCCAAACTACGCCAAGTGAACCTGTTATAAAACCTAGAATAACTGAATAAGTAGCAGATTTATACCTTTTAATTACATAGCTTAGTACATTAGATAAGGTAACCAGACCTACGATTGAACCAAGTGTAAATACGGCAAGGACTTTTAGTAATCTAATGCGCCCTACATCCTGCATAAAGCTAAAATCCCATTGAATAATAGCCGCTATGGTGTCATAGAGTCCATTTACAGAATCTACAAGTAAAAGCACATAATTGCCTAAAAGTATTAAGATAAAGGAACCTGACAGTCCGGGTAGTGTCATTCCGCTCACGCCGATTATTCCACAAACAAATACAAAAAGTAAATGGTCATTTGATTTAGCAGGCTCTAAAAAACTAATGCTCACACCCATAATAATACCGATAATAAGGTATGCTACATATTTTTTATTCCACGTGCCAAAATCTTTAGCGATGTAGTAGATGGAGCCAATGATCATACCGAAAAAAGCACTCCAGACATATAATTCGTAATGAACAATAAGGTAGTCTAATAACTTGGAAACAGTGAAATAACTAATAATCATTCCTAGAAAGAGCAATCCTAAAAAACGGCCATTGATGTATTGCCAGAAACTTTTAAACTGTCCGCGTAGTAGTAATAAGAAAGCCTTTTTATTTATTCTTTGTAAAGACGCAATAAACTCTTCATAAAAACCAGCAACAAAAGCCACCACACCACCTGATACACCAGGCACTTTATTTGCTGCACCCATAGCTAAACCTTTAAAGACTAGCCATACTTTGTCAGAATTTGATCTTTCTTGGTGCATATTATGCGTTTACATTGGTGTTTTTTTTGCGTTTGCAAATCGTTCCATTAAGAATATAACAAGGAATCCAACAATGGCAAAGACGATGGCGAATACTACTTGTGGATTTCCATCATAACTAGAAGGTAGAATACTTTTGTCTAAAAAATTAACGGTCTCACCGTGGCTATTTATTCGGGTAGAGAGTACTTCTTTCCAAGGCCATATTTTATTTAATGCGCCAACCATAAAACCAGTGAGTACGGCTAAAATTAGATTTTTATGATGTTTAAAAAGCCAATTTAACGTTTTAGAAAATACTTTTAAACCTACAATGGCGCCTGCCGAAAATACTAGTAACTTTAAGAATGCCCCAGAAAATATATCCCAGTTTAGCGTAGTTATACCTTCGCTTAAAGATGTGAGTATGCCTATAACTCCGGTATAAGCACCCAATAACAGTAGAATAAAGGCCCCAGAAATACCAGGTAAAATCATAGCGATAATCGCAATGAATCCCGCAAAAAATAGAAACCAAGTACTGTCTGGCAAACCTAAAGGCTCTGCTATGGTTATAAAGTAAGAGAATGCTATGGCAAGAAGTATAGCTAGAATCACTTTAAAATTCCAAGTTGTAATTTGCTTACCTACAAAAAGAATACTAGCGATAACAAGTCCGAAAAAGAATGCCCAGACTAAAACAGGGTGTTCTGCAAGTAGATAAGTGATTGCTTTTGCTAGCGAAAGTATACTTATAAATACACCTCCAAACAGCGCTAGTAAGAATCCTAAGTTATAAGTTGACCAAGCCGCACTAAAACTTTTGGTCCTCCATACTTTAAAAAAACCAAAGTCTAATTTATTAATGGTTTCTATGAGTTCTTCATAAATGCCCGAAATAAAGGCAATAGTACCACCTGATACACCTGGTACAACATCTGCCGCGCCCATTGCGAGCCCTTTAAATAATACGATGGCATATTGTAATAAATTTCTTGAAGGCATAATGTTAGTTTAGCCTCAAAAATAACAATTTATAAAGAAGGATTTTGGTGATTTGAGATTAATTGTTTCACGTACTGATCTTGATACATAGCGGGGAACAATTCTTCAACAATGATAATATAATCTGGATCTTCGCGATATCCATTGTTTAAATGAAATTGTCCTTTGATTTTTTCATTTATATGAAAATACAAACCACCTAATCGATATTCAATCTCTGGATGATCCGTATAAAATTCTGTCGCTTGATTTAGATTTTTGATAGCAGCATCAAATTCTCCCAAATGAATCAATAAATCTGTTCTGGCAACCCAAGTTTCTATCTCAATGTCACCCAGCTCTAAGGTGCGTTTGTAGCCTTGTTCAGCTTCTTCAAAGAGGTTTAGTTTTTTGCAGATGGTTGCGTAACGCTTCCAGTACAAGACATTTTCACTATCTATATTTAACGCTTTGTCTATATAATACAAGCACTTTTGGTAATCTTTTTTTCTGAAATAAAAGTCAGTTATAGCGATCCAAGCCTTATCTAACAGTCCATCTTCTTCTACACATTTTAAGTAAAACTGAAGCGCTAGCTCTGTATCACCTAGTTTATCGTAGCAATTACCTATTCGTAATAAAGCAAATGCTGTCGGGTCATCTAGACCTAGTGTTACTGTATAACTTTCAATAGCCTCTGCGTAAAGTTCTAACTTTTCTTGTGTTTTACCTTTCTCTAAATATGCACCAATAAAACTGTCATCACTAATAATGGCAAAATCAAAAGCAGCAAGTGCTTTTTTATACATTTTTAATGAATAATAAAGTTTACCTATTTGATGCCATGCCACTTCACTGTAAGGATTTTTATTTAAAAAATCATTGAGGTATTCTATAGCTGTTTCATTTTCATTAAGAAATTCAAAACAGTATACGATATTGTAAAGGGCAGAATAATCTTGTTCATCGTGCGCAAGACATTTCATAAACTTGAGCTTCGCATTTTCATAATCTTCCAAGAATAAGTATTCCATCCCGATTAGCGAGAGCACATCTGCTTGATCTTCTGTAAGTAATAGGGCACGTTCTAAAAATGAAATAGCTTCTTTGTGGTTGTCTCTACGAGAACAAATATTTGCTTTTTGAATGTAAATCTCTTCATTAGACTGCTCGAGTAACTGTAACTCTTCTAGCATGGATTCTGCCTCGTCTAGTTTATCTTCAAAAACTAACATTTCTACTTGAAAAAGCCTTAGGCTAGAAGCAGAAGGGTGTTGCTCTAAACCAAGTTTTGTTGCTTTTTTTGCAAGTGCAATTTTTCCAATCTCGAGATAGTGATGAATGATTTGTTCAAATTCTTCAGAGTCGAAGAAGTACACATCGTTTGTCTTCAACATGGATTCAAACCGTGTTAATGATATGTTAGCTTGTTCGCCTGGTCTCTGCATATAAAATTTATGAATTTCCTCTATTTTAAAGATACTTGTAAAGCCTTTAGTTCAAGAGTTGCACTTCTATTGTTGTTAACTATTTTATTAACAGAGTTTTAAGGGTGCAAAATCCTGAAAAACAACTGTTTAATTTATATTTTCTTTTGAAATCTCTCCAATCACATCAAGCAAAATAGCACAGCCTTCTTCAATTTCTTTTTCCGAAATAGTCAATGGTGGTGTAATTCGTATTGCTTTTGGTTCGAATAATAACCAAAATAAGATGAGACCGCGAGATTTACATCGCATTATTATTTCCGAAGCAATTGTTCCAGATTCCATCATCAAAGCCAGCATTAAACCGCGACCTCTTATCTCCTTTATCATAGGGTGATTTAATCTCCTGCGGAAAAGTGCCTCTTTGGTAATTGTGTCTTGTATTAAGTTGGTTTCTGTAATTTCTTGCAGTGTAGCCAATGCCGCCGAAGCGATCACTGCGTTGCCACCAAATGTTGTAATATGTCCTAATTTTGGGTGATCGCTTAACAAGGTCATCAAAGCATGGGATGCCGTAAACGCACCAATTGGTAAACCACCGCCCATTCCTTTTCCCATTACAAGAATATCGGGTACAACGTTAAAATGCATAAAGCCAAAAAGTTTTCCCGTACGTCCAAAACCTGGTTGAATTTCGTCAAGAATAAGTAATGCGCCTACTTCTTGGCAACGTTCTTTCACCTTTTTTAAATAGTCGTTTTGAGGTTCTATAAAACCAGCACCGCCTTGAATCGTTTCTAAAATAACCGCAGCAGTCTTTTCTGTAATTTCCGAAATATTAGCTGCATCATTAAACGTGATAGCTCGGCATTCTGGTAATAGGGGTTCAAACGGTATTTTCCGTTCTTCAAATCCCATAACAGACAGTGCACCCAAGGTATTTCCGTGGTAAGCGTGCTTCGCGTATAAAATTTCTTGTCGGCCTGTAGAGCGTCTTGCTAGTTTCATAGCACCTTCAATAGCTTCTGTGCCGCTATTAACTAGGTAGGTCGTTTCTAGTGGATCTGGTAACTGTTGTGCTAATAAATGAGCAAGTTGCACTGCGGGCTCCTGTATGTATTCCCCATATACCATTACATGGGCATATTTGTCTATTTGATTTTTTACAGCGGCACTTATACGTGGATGACAATGCCCTAAACTACAAGCTGAAACACCGGCAACAAAATCTAAATGCTTGTTACCATCTGTATCATAAATGTAGCTTCCTTTTGCATGAGAAACTTTTACTGCCAGTGGGTGAGGAGTGGTCTGCGCTTGATATGTAAAGAAATTGTCTTGCATACCGTATTAATTATCTACATGGCCATCTGGAGGGACTTCTTCGCGTATTGGCGCTTGATCTTCTGGTCTGTTTGTAAAATCTTTAGGCTTGAGTTTTGAGTTTTCTGGTATTTCTAAAGGATCTTCTCCTTCTTTTGGCTCATCAAAAAAGGCACCTTCATCTTTTGGTAATGGGATTCCCTTAATTTTTTGCAATACCGGCATTTCCTTGCCTCTAAACAAATCTTCTTTGCTAAGTAGTCGTTCTTCGCCACGCCAATTAAACCTTGCTAGAATACGATCGCTTTCTGGTAGTTTAGAAGGTGGATACAACTTACCCGGAACTTGTTTAATAAATCGTGTGCCTGTGATCTCTTCATTTTCTAGCGTTAGCTGTAATTGGCTTGCTGTTGTCTTGTCTATACCAGTTAACTTGCGATCATCATTGTAAAGATAAAAGACTACTTCTACGTTTTTATTGATATTGACGGTGTCTAGTTGGTTATTTGTAAAAAGACCGATGAGTCGTTCTCCTTTTACTTGATTATATCCTAGACTATCTTTTTGTACTAAAAATGCATTTTTATATACTTTTAGTGTGTCCAGTTTTTCTGTGACAGTATTGCTTAAAATGTCAATAGTGTCTCCCGTCATTTGATTTTCTCCCAACCAAAGTACTGGGTCTC
>JALZVC010000052.1 GCA_023301205.1 Flavobacteriaceae bacterium | reverse complement strand
TAATAGATTTTCTTTTGTATAAGGTATAACGTGGTCCATTAAATTGCTTTTCCGTTAATAATCACTGTATCGATACAATTACTGCCAAAAGCGTAGGGCAAGTACCCATAGCTAGGTATTGGTTTGGTAATGATGAGGTTGGCTATTTTTCCTTTAGTGATAGATCCGTGTGTTTCACTTAACCCCATAGCATAGGCACCGTTAATTGTAGCTGCGTTAATAGCCTCTTCTGGTGTTAATTTCATTTTTATACAAGCAGTTGCGACTACAAAGCTCATATTTCCGCTAGGTGTAGAACCAGGGTTATAATCTGTTGCTAAAGCTAAGGGTAAGCCTGCTTCAATTAATTTGCGCCCCGGTGTGTATGGAATACTCAAAAAATAAGAGCAGGACGGAAGCGCTACCGGCATCGTATCACTGCCTTTTAATGCCGCAATATCGTCGTCAGTAAGTACTTCTAGGTGGTCCACACTTAAGGCCTTGTGTTTTACTCCAGCGGCAACACCGCCAATAGCATTAAACTGATTCACGTGTATTTTTGGAGCCAGTCCGTGCTTTGCAGCGGCAGTTAGTAATCGCTCGGTATCTGCTACTGTAAAGTAGCCTTCTTCGCAAAAAATGTCTACATAGTCTGCGAGTTTTTCTTCGGAAATTTTCTGTAGCATTTCACCACAGACTAGATCCATGTATCCGTCTTTATTATCCTTGTATGCTGCAGGAACGGCGTGCGCCCCCAGAAAAGTGATTTTTATTGCCACGGGATAATTGGTTTGTAATTTTTTTGCCACTCGTAGCATCTTAAGTTCTGCTTCTACGGTGAGGCCGTAGCCACTTTTTATTTCGATAGCGCCCGTTCCCATTTTCATTACCGCTTCTAATCGTTTTGCAGATTGGGCATATAAAGAAGCTTCTGAAGTTTCTTGCAGTTTTTTCGCACTGTTAAGAATTCCACCTCCTTTCGCCGCAATTTCTTGATAACTTAATCCGTTGATTCTATCTACAAATTCTTGTTCTCTATTACCTGCATAAACAAGATGTGAATGACTATCGCACCAAGCAGGGAAAACCATTTTACCTGCACAGTCTATGGTCTTAAATTCTTCCAGCACTGGAAGGGTATCCATAGTGCCGTAGTCAGTTATTTTACCATCTTGTACAAGAAGCCAGGCGTTTTTTAGTGTTGGTAAAATCGCCATATCTGCCCCTGCCACTTTTGCTGGAGCTTGTTCTCTAACCTGGAGTAATTCTTTGATGTTGTATAGTAATAGCTTCATCCCGTAAAGATATAAAAAATGTGATGTGGCATTAGGGTCTAATTAGTATCTTTATAGCACTAAATTTAATGCAGATGAAAACCAATAAATTGGGCATAAATACAATTTGCACACACGTAGGTGAAGTAGAAGATTTACAGTTTAAAAGTGCTGTTTCTCCATTGTTTATGGCAACCTCTTATGCCTATGATGGGATGGATGCTAAGCGTTATCCACGTAGTTTTAATTCACCTAATCAAGTAGCGCTTGCAAAAAAAGTAGCTGCATTAGAGCACTGTGAAGCTTCGTTAATTTTTGGTAGTGGTATGGCTGCTATAAGTCACGCATTGCTCGGGCTTTTAAAAATTGGGGATCACGTAATTTTTCCACAAACGCTTTATGGTGGTGCGTATAATTTTATAGTTAAAGAATTTCCGAAATACGGTATTGAGTTTAGTTTTGCTGTTGGTTTTTCTTTAGAACATTTCAGAAATGAAATACAAGCTAACACAAAATTGATGTATCTAGAATCGCCGAGTAATCCTTTAATGAAAATTACAGATCTCGGGATGATTGCGAAGCTTGCAAAGGAACACGATCTCATCACGATGATTGATAACACGTTTGCAACCCCAATACTCCAAAACCCAGCAGATTTTGGGATTGATATTATTATGCATAGCGCTACCAAATATCTGGGCGGACATAGTGATATTAGTGCGGGCACGATTTCTGGTTCGCAAGCGCATATTCAAAAAATATGGGAAACATCCATCAATCTAGGAGGTCATTTAAGTGACTATACGGTTTGGTTGCTTGAGCGCAGTATGAAGACGCTTGCCTTACGTGTAAGACGGCAAAGTAAAACGGCAAAGAAAATAGCAAAATGGTTAGCGGAACACGCGCATGTAACTAAAGTGTATTATCCAGGATTAAAATCGCATCCAGACTATGCTATAGCAAAAAAACAAATGCGAGGATATGGAGGTATGCTATCATTTGAGCTGGCAGAGGGGCTTGACGCTAAAGAATTTATGCGTGCATTAAAACTAGTAAAATACTCACTAAGTCTTGCTGGTGTGGAGTCTACTATATTATCTCCCACAGAAACCTCTCATTATTTACTTACGCCAGAAGAACGCGAAAACCAAGGTATAACCGATGGCCTTCTACGTTTTTCTATAGGTATCGAAGAAAAAGAAGATATAATTGCCGATTTAGAACAGGCATTTAAAACAATAACTTAATTATGAAATTAGACATACTTGCAATAGGAGCACACCCAGATGATGTAGAAATGAGTTGTGGCGGCACCATAGCTAAAGAAATTGCTAACGGAAAAAAAATAGGAATTCTAGACCTTACGCGTGGCGAATTAGGAACAAGAGGTTCTGCAGAAATAAGGGATGAAGAGTCTGCAAACGCAGCAAAAATTTTAGGCATTCATATGCGTGAAAACTTAGGGCTGGCAGATGGTTTTTTTGAAAACAATAAAGCTGCTCAATTGGCTATTATTAAAGTGATACGTAAATACCGTCCAGAAATTATCTTATGTAATGCGGTAGAAGATCGTCATATAGATCACCCCAAAGGGAGTGATCTCGCCAGTGACGCTTGTTTTTTAAGTGGCCTAAGAAGAATTGAAACTAAAGACGAAGGTGAGCTTCAAGGAGCGTGGCGGCCTCGTGCAGTCTATCATTACATACAGTGGAATGAAAGTAAACCAGACTTTGTAGTCGATATTACTGGATTCACAGAGATTAAGCTGAAATCGGTTTTTGCTTATAAAAGTCAATTTTATGATGCTGATAGTAAAGAGCCTTTAACAGCTATTTCCTCAAAAAATGCTACAGATAGTTTAGTATATCGCGACAAAAACCTAGGGAGACTTATTGGTACAGAAGCTGCAGAAGGTTATACAGTAGAGCGTTACCCTTCCGTAGACTCAATTTTTGATTTGAAGTAAAATAAAGTCAAAATTTGTATTGCTCTAAGAATGCAATTGTTTTATATTTGCAGCCGCTTAGGTTTTTTAAAGCTTAAGCAATATTGCTAACTCTGTAAAAAGAGCGCTACATGGTGGTTGTAGCTCAGTTGGTTAGAGCGCTGGTTTGTGGTACCAGAGGTCGCCGGTTCGAACCCGGTCTTCCACCCATTAAAGAGTCTTCAAGAAATTGGAGGCTCTTTTTTATTAGTCCTATTTTAGAAAACAGAATTCCGGG
>JALZVC010000051.1 GCA_023301205.1 Flavobacteriaceae bacterium | reverse complement strand
TACTGTCTCCGATAGCGGTGGACTTCCGCTCCCAGGTGTTAATATCTTAATTAAAGATACATCTTTAGGTACACAATCAGATTTTGACGGAAATTATTCCATTAAAACAAAAATTGGACAAGTATTGACTTTTAGCTATCTTGGCTTCACAACGCAAGAAATTACTGTTACTACTAGTAAAAACAAATTTAACATAACGCTAACGGAAGATGCGGAGTCCCTTGGTGAAGTTGTTATTACTGCACAGGGAATCAAAAGAGACAAGAGAGTACTCGGGTTTGGACAAACCACGGTACAGGCAGAGGCTCTAGAAGAAAGACCTAATGCAGACCTTGCTAAAGTATTACAAGGTAAAGTTGCTGGTGTGCAAATCTCCCAAACAGGTGTTACTGGTGGTGGTAGTGGTATTACTATTCGTGGAAGTTCTTCAATCAATGGAAATAACCAAGCCCTAATTGTAGTAGATGGAGTACCTATTAATTCAGGCAGCGATGATGATGGTTTTACAGGAGCAGGTGCTACTGATTCTAATAGATTATTAGATATTGATCCAAACAACATTGCAGATATTAGTGTATTAAAAGGTTTAGCGGCTACCGTACTATATGGTAACCAAGGTTTAAATGGTGTAATTGTTATTACTACAAAATCTGGTAAATCTGATAACGACTACACTGATAAAAAACTAGAAATGACTGTTCTGAGCAATACTTACGCCATTCAAGTAGCTAATTTGCCCGATTTTCAAAACACACACGGTAGTGGTTTCTTTTTAGGAAATATAAACCAAGCAAACGGAAGTTTTGGGCCTCGATTTGATGGTGAAATCATACCGAACATTTTAAGCAATAACGCAGCATTGCAAGGTTCTTTTCCAGAATTATTTGATGACCCAAACACTCCAGACATTATTGAAGGTGGTCAAGCATATTCAGCAATACCAGATAACGTTAGAGATTTTTTCAGAACTGGTTTAGGAAGAACTTTATCAATTGGAGCTTCAAAATCTTTTGACAAAGGCTCTATTAACTTCAACTATAGTAACACTATCGAAGATGGTTTTATTCCTTTCAACAAATTACGAAGAGATAACTATAGTATTGGAGGTACTGCACAACTTTCTAATAAATTTACTGTGAGTGGCGCATTTAATTTTGTGCAAAATAACGTAGACGCCCCCTCTATTACAGCAGCAAACGGCGCTAATGCATTTTCTACCTTTGAAAGACTACTATTCATACCAAGAAATTTTGACATTAATAATTCACCATTTCAAGATCCTACAGATGGGAGTAACGTTTATTATTTAGCTGGTGTTGACAACCCTAGATGGGTCCTAAACAATTCATTATCAGAATCAGAGGTGAATAGAATTTTCAACAACTTGTCTCTAAACTATGCATTTACAGATAATATTTCATTGACTTATCGTTATGGACTTGATGTTACTAATGAAAAGCAATCATTTTTCATTAATCGAGGATCTAGTGATGGTAACACCATCTATCAAAATGGTTACTTAAGATTAACAAATATTATAAGACAGCAAACTGACCATAGTGTGATAGCAAATGGAGCTTTTGAACTATCAGACGACTTTGATTTGAATGTAATACTGGGTGGAAATAGTAACAGAAGAACCTTTGACAGAAATGGTACCGCGTATCAAGGCCAAGTGCTATTTGATAATCAAACCGCTAGAAATTTTGAAGACGCTTCAAACGTAGATCCTTTTACAGGGGCACCTATTGATTTCTTTTCTGAAATAAATATTTTTGGTTTTTATGGACAAACTGAATTAGATTACAGAAATTACTTATACCTAACATTATCTGCAAGGAATGACTATGCTTCCCTTTTAGAAGACGATAATAATTCTATTTTTTATCCAAGTGCAGCTGTATCTTTTATCCCTACAAGTGCTTTTCCCGAAATAAAAAGTAACTTTTTAAACTATTTAAAAGTTAGAGCAAACGCAGCATCTGGAGCTCAATTTCCAGATAGACCTTTTTCAACAAGACCTGTAATCAACCAAAACGCAAATGCTTTTGGGAATGGAGGGACTATAACACAGAGCATAAGTAATTTTGTTCCAAATCCAGATTTAGAAGGTGCTACATTTACTGATTATGAATTCGGTATTGAGACTAAATTATGGGACAATAGAATTCGTTTTGAAAGTAGTATTTATAGGCGTATTGCTTCAGACCAAATTTTCCAACAAGCTATAGCAGCAGAAACAGGTGCTACATCGACCCTTGTAAATATAGGTGAAACAGAAACAGATGGTATCGAATTAGATTTCAGTATTACCCCGGTTCGAACAGCTAATTTTGAATGGAATTTGAATTCAAATTTCTTTGCTTATGAAACTATAGTTACCGAATTACCAGAAGATGTACAACAATTAGCTATTGGTGGTTTCACTAATATAGGAAATTTTGCAATTGAAGGAGAGCCATTAGGTGTTATTGTTGGTTCTTTTGCTTTACAAGATGAAAATGGTAATTTTTTAATCGACCCGAGTAATGGTGAAGTAATACCTAATAGTCAATTTGGTATTCCTGATAAAATAATTGGAGATCCTAACCCAGATTGGACCGCAACAATTATTAACAACTTCAAGTATAAGAACTTTACGCTTTCTGGACAAGTTGAATATAGACATGGTGGTGATATTTATTCATTGACTGCTCAAAACTTACTTTTTAGAGGCGTTGTTGACATAGATGGAATTGATCGTGATTTTTACGCTGCATCTGTACCCGGTGTATTAGCGCAACTAGATGATGATGGCAGTATAGTAACAGTTGATAGTGATGGTGATGGTGTTGTAGATGGCGTTCAGTCTTCTGGAAATCCAAATAACATAATATTACCATTAGAGGATACAATCTTTAATAATCTTGAACAAAATGCCGCTGAAAATATTTATGACGGGTCATTCATAAGATTGCGAGAACTATCATTAACTTATGATTTATCAGAAAAAGCGCTTGGTGGAACACCATTCGGTGCTTTAAGTTTTAAAATATACGGTCAGAACTTATTATTTGACGCTCCTAATTTTCCAGATGCATTAAATTATGACATAGAAGCTGGAAGCACAGGAGTAGGTAATGCAAGTGGGCTTGATTTTCAAACAGCACCTTCTGCTCAGAGTTTTGGTTTTTCAGTAAAAGCATCCTTTTAAAAAAAATAAAATATGAAAACAATATTTTCAATACTTAATAAAAAAGTACTTTTTGCTTTATTTGCAGTAGGTGCTTTAGTAAGTAGTTGTGAAACTACTGAACTAGAATTATTAGATGACCCGAATAATGTTGCACCTTCAAATGCAAACAGTATTTTTTTGTTCAATGCAGTGCAATTAAACTTTAACGGAGTTATAGGGGGGCTTAATGGTCGTGATATGAATTATACACGCATTACTCAACAATTTGGAGAATACTTTTTTGACCCAGCTGGATTAAATGGAACTTGGTCAACGGCGTATGCTGGACTTTTTGAAGATGTAAATGCGCTAGTATCACTTGCCCAAGAACAAAATTTTAATGCCCATGCGGGAGCAGCTCAAGTGATGCAAGCGTACACCTTAGTTATGCTTGTTGACCATTTTGGTGATATTCCATTTAGTCAAGCAAATGACGTATCAAATCCTAATCCAAGTCTAGATAATGGAGAGAATGTATATGCTGCGGCGCTAGAGATTCTCGATGACGCTATATCTAATTTAAATAATGGAGATTCACCAGACATTCAAGACGATCTTTATTTTGGATCAAACAGTAGAGATCAATGGATTAAAGTAGCAAATACATTAAAATTTAAAATGCTATTACAAACAAGCGATTTTAATCAAGCTGCCTCAATAACTGGTATTAATGCAATATTAAATCAAGATCTTATTGAAACTAGTGGAGATGATTTTCAATTTAATTATTTAAGTGAAATCACTCCTCCTAATGACAATCGTCACCCTTCTTTCTTGGCCAATTACAACAATGGTACTGGTCAATTTATGAGTAATAGTTATATGCTAGAACTTATAGATTCGAATGATCCAAGATTACGCTACTATTTTTACAGACAACGCCTTACAGATCCACCTGCTGGATCATTACCATGTATTGACCTAGGTTTAGACTTATGCTTTATTGGGGATGGCTATTTTGGAAGAGATCACGGCGATAATTCTTTTACCACCAATGCTATGTTTACTCAAAACGCAACTTGGGGAGCTTATCCTGCGGGCGGAAGTTTTGATGATGATTCTGCGCAAGTAACTAATAACGATCAAGGTGGATTAGGAGAGGGAATTAGACCAATTATGTTGTCTTCATTTGTTAATTTTATGAAAGCAGAAGCTGCTTTAACTTTAGGTACAAATGGTAATGCTAGAAACTTTTTAGAACTCGGTATTAGACAATCAATTGCAAAGGTACTTCCTTTTGGAGATTTGAATAATAATTCAGATGCAGGATTTGAACCATCAACAGGTGATATTGATGCTTTTGTAAACACAACACTTGCTGCTTATGATGCTGGTTCAGACAACCAAAAATTAGATATTATTTTAACTCAATATTTTGTTGCGCTTTGGGGTAATGGTATTGAAGCCTATAATATTTACAGAAGAACTGGCTTACCTAGTTTTTTACAGGGTACTCAATCAAATATTCCTGTAGGCCAATTCCCTAGAGTACTACAATACCCTACTAATACCGTTACTCTTAACTCTTCTATTAACCAACAACCTGTAACAAACCAAGTTTTTTGGGATGTTAATCCAGGTAACTTTGTTGACTAAAACATAAAATCATGAAAAACATATTTAAATACACCTTAATAGGATTTGGAATAGTAGCGTTCCTTGCAAGTTGTGAGGATGATGATAAAATTAATGCGCTTCAAACTATTGAAAATGCAGCAATAGTAACATTCTTTATTGAGAATGAAGATATTAACTTAAACGACGAAATGCCAGTAAACTTCCTCGCAGAAGCATTTGCTCGTCCAGATGTGGTGAGCTATGACTTAAGAGTTGTGAGAGTATCTGGCGGAAGCGTTTCAGACACTTTAAACTTTATGTCGTATACTCAAGATGATTTCCCACTTACCCTAGAATTAGGTAGAGCGGAATTAGCTTCAGTATTTAATTTAAGTACCGAAGAGGTCATCGTCAATGATAGATTTGAATTTTTCGGATCTACTGAAGATACAGAAGGAACCGTTTTCACCATAGAGAATTTTGAAGCTGGAAACGGATTTATTCCCGGGACAAGTACTTTACAATTTAACTCAGACGGATATCGATTTGACATAAGA
>JALZVC010000050.1 GCA_023301205.1 Flavobacteriaceae bacterium | reverse complement strand
GGCATTAAAAAAGGCGCTCTAAAAAGTCAAGTGCATCACTAAAATCTACTTAACTTAAAGATACTATGTTCCATTGGTTTGGTTATTGGCTCGTTATTTCTTGGGTGTGAAAATAGTAATTATGTGACTACTAAAAATTACGACTATAAGTAATAGTGCCATAAGAATGCGCTGTTGAGTCAGGTGTTTCTTTTGTATTAAAATTATATAAAATGCGGTATGTGTTTTTTTTAAGTTTTAAAACAACCCCCAGTTTTAATCTTACGATATGTGGTGTTCTCGCAGTCGTAAATGTTTCGTCATCATGATCTAGACTCCCTTGTATTAAAGTATTATGTAGCACATATGTATGACTTAGATTCACAAAACCATAAAATTCATTAGAAATTATGTCTGTGACACTATTTGTCCTCGAAGAGTTTTTAAACGTTTGCAATTTACCTAGGTAATACCCTATTCCATTTTCAAGAAAAATATCTTTTGTCCCCACAGAAGATTCAACAGCATATTGAAATGATTGATTTGATTTAATAGGAGCATTATACAAATAACGACTCTTTAAATTTATTACAAATTTATTTTCAATTTGTTGCTCCCAAGTTGGAAAATCCCCAATACCTAAAAAATCATGAAACCAAGTCTGTAAATCTCCAGAAAATGATTGCTCTCCAGTAACACCTGTTTCTAAAGCTAGCTCAAGCAATGAATTATCCTTAATGTTTGTCACTACCGTTTTCAAGAAAAACCAACCCGCAAAAGGCCTATCAAAATCACTCGCATCAAAAGAACTTAATTCTGTCGGTGTATAAATTTCATTTCCGAAGACAAAACTTAATTGTAACCTATTGTCTTCCTTGTTTTTAAATATAAAATCATTTTCAATAATTCTCTTATAAGATAAAAATAAGCCATTTGTATAGTATTTATCCACTGATGAAAATTTATCATTTTCAAGAATGAATTCTATTTGATTTCTACTTTCTTGTGAGAAACTAGTCAAACTGAACATAAAAAGAAAAAGAAAAAATTGCAGTTTCAAAGTACTCTTAAATTTAGATGTTACAATATCATCAAAAAAAACACAATAAAAACTGCCATTTTGTCACAAATCACAACTTATTTGTATATTCGCACACTAGTTGATTCACAGCTTATATAAGGTATTATTGAGATTTACACCACTCTATATGGAAAAAACGATAGACGAGTTAAAACAAGGAACTTCCCTAAAGAAAACCTACAAAAAAAGTAATACAAAAAAGCTTTTTATAGAAAGTTATGGCTGTGCTATGAATTTTAGTGATAGTGAGATTGTTGCCTCCATCTTGAGTGAACAAGGTTTTAACACTACACAGATACTAGAAGAAGCAGATTTAGTTCTAGTAAACACCTGTTCTATACGCGACAAAGCAGAACAAACGGTACGCAAGCGTCTGGAAAAATACAATGCTATTAAACGAGACCATAACCCTAAAATGAAAGTAGGGGTTTTAGGCTGTATGGCAGAACGCTTAAAAGAAAAATTTCTTGATGAAGAGAAGATCGTAGATATGGTTGTAGGTCCAGACGCTTATAAAGATTTACCGAATCTTCTTGCCGAAGTAGATGCAGGAAATGATGCTGTAAACGTAGTATTATCTAAAGACGAAACTTACGGAGACATCTCTCCAGTTCGCTTAAATACAAACGGAATAAATGCGCTTGTAAGCATTACACGTGGCTGTGATAATATGTGCACATTTTGTGTGGTTCCTTTTACCAGAGGACGAGAGCGCAGCAGAGACCCAAAGAGTATTTTAGATGAAATAAACACCCTAGCAAATACAGGCTATAAAGAAGTTACATTATTAGGTCAAAACGTAGACAGCTACTTATGGTATGGCGGCGGACTCAAAAAAAATTTCAAAACTGCCACTGAAATGGAAAAGGCAACCGCCACTTCTTTTTCTCAATTACTGGACTTAGTAGCACTTGCACAACCGGATATGAGAATTCGCTTTTCTACTTCAAATCCACAGGATATGACAGAGGATGTATTTCACGTGATGGCAAAACACAAAAATATATGTAAGCACCTCCACTTGCCAGTACAAAGCGGAAGTAATCGTATCTTAAAAGAAATGAACCGCCAGCATACGGTAGAAGAGTATCTAACGCTCGTTAACAGAATGTGGGAGATTATCCCAGAAGCAAGCATCTCTCAAGATATGATTATTGGTTTCCCTACAGAGACAGAACAAGATCATCAAGACACCCTAGCCTTAATGGAAGAAGTGAAGTTTGCTTTTGGATATATGTATAAATATTCTGAAAGACCAGGAACAATGGCTGCTCGTAAATTTGAAGACGATATTCCAGAAGCAACAAAAAAAAGAAGACTGTCTGAAGTCGTAGACCAACAGCGAAAGAATGGCGCCTATAGAACGCAGCAATTTGTAGGCAAAGTCACAGAAATCTTAATAGAAAAAGAATCTAAAAAGAATCCAGATCAATGGAGTGGTCGTAACGAACAAAGTATCGTGGCAGTATTCCCAAAAGGAAACTATAAACCAGGAGACTTTGTAAAGGTGAAAATTAATAGTTGTACGAGCGCGACATTGATTGGAGTCCCCCTAGCCCCCAAAGGGGAAACTCAAAATTAAGATGTGTCGATAATTTAACAATAAAGAACTTGTTTTAAATACAAGTATTAATATTCCCTTCGGGGGGCTATGGGGAAATAAATATGGAATCAATACAAGCAACAAAACAGCGATTTGGAATTATAGGGAATGACCCTAAACTTAATCGTGCCGTAGAGAAAGCGATTCAAGTAGCACCTACAGATATCTCTGTGCTGGTTACAGGAGAGAGTGGTGTTGGTAAAGAGAGTATTCCTAAAATAATACATGCTTTATCACACAGAAAACACCATAAATACATTGCTGTAAATTGCGGTGCTATCCCAGAAGGAACAATAGATAGCGAACTTTTTGGCCACGAAAAAGGAGCCTTTACAGGAGCTACAGCAACACGAAGCGGATATTTTGAAGTGGCAGATGGCGGCACCATATTCCTAGATGAAGTTGGCGAATTACCATTACCAACTCAAGTGCGATTATTAAGAGTATTAGAGAATGGCGAATTTTTAAAAGTAGGTTCTTCTAAACCCCAAAAAACAGACGTACGTATTGTAGCTGCAACAAATGTAAAGATGGTTGAAGCCATAGAAAAAGGTAAATTCAGAGAAGATTTATTTTATAGATTAAGTACAGTAGATATTCATTTACCATCTTTAAGAGAACGGAATGAGGATATTCATCTATTATTTAGAAAGTTTGCCTCAGACTTCGCACAAAAATACAAGATGCCTACAGTACGCTTAGATGAGCGAGCAGTGAGCCTTCTTTTACAATATAGATGGAGCGGTAACATACGGCAACTGCGCAATGTAGCAGAACAAATTTCTGTTTTAGAAACCGAACGAACTATTGGCTACAAAACGCTACAAGGCTATTTACCAGATATGGGATCTAACCTTCCTGCGGTTATTGGTTCTAAGAAATCTGAAAGTGATTTTAGTAATGAGCGTGAGATTTTATACAAAGTGTTATTTGATATGCAACGCGATGTAAACGACCTTAAAAAACTTACTATGGAGTTAATGAACTCAACAAACACCAGTGAGGTGAAAGAAGAAAACTCCACTTTAATTAATAAAATCTACTCTAAAGAGCATGACCACGAAGAACAACTTGCAGCTATCGTGGAAGATGATTATGCCAATGAGAATACTAAAGTCGAGGTGCTAAGTATCTCTGACGGACAAGAACAAAAATCAAGTAATTATGATTTTGCCGAGGAGATTCAAGAAGAAGAAAATTTATCACTACACGAGAAAGAACTCGAACTCATTAAAAAATCACTAGAAAAATACAAAGGTAAGCGCAAAGATGCAGCAGATGAGCTTGGCATAAGTGAACGCACACTTTATAG
>JALZVC010000049.1 GCA_023301205.1 Flavobacteriaceae bacterium | reverse complement strand
ATACACTTAGAAAGTCAAATAGGCCAAGGTTCTAAGTTTTGGTTCGATATCGCGTTTAAAAGAGAAGCAGACAAAAAATTTGAAGTAAACAATGTTGACCCGAACACAAAAACAGATTTTAAGCTATTTGAGGACAAACATATACTAGTGGTTGAAGACAACAAAATCAACCAGATGATTACGCGTAAAATACTTGAAAAGAATAAAATTATTTGCAAAATAGCTGACAACGGTCTTGATGCCATTAAATTAATTGAAGAAAATAATTTTGATTTAATACTAATGGATATCCACATGCCAGGCATAAGTGGTATTGAGGCTACCCAAAAGATTCGTAAATTTAATGAAGACCTTCCTATCATTGCCCTAACAGCTGTTACAATTGATGAAAATCTCGACGAATTCTACAAAGTTGGCTTTAATGATATTATTCCTAAACCATTTAAGACCGAAGAATTTTTCAGTAAAATCTACAATATCTTAATCAAGAATAGAAACATCTCTTAATCTGCCTTTTTAAACGCTGCTACCACCTCACGTATTTTCTCATCAAATAAAGGTGCGTTAAAGTTTAAAAACTGTGTCTTTATAGGTAAATAATAAAGTGCAAACTTACTAAGCTTAGGCGCTAATCGCACAAAGTCTTTCTCTGTTGTAATAAGTAATTCTTCCTTTTTTAAGACTGCAATTTCACGGTCAGTAAACTCGTGGTGATCTGCAAATTTTTTATGAGTAAAATTAAAATTGTGATCTGTTAAGAACTGGACCAATGGTTCTGGTTTTGCAATACCAGTAACAAGTGTAAATTGCTTGTCTTTTAAATAATCTATCGAGATGGTTTCAGAAACACCTATCAATTGTGAAGAATACCCAATAGTTGTAAAAAATAATTTTTGATGCTCTTGAAGCTTTAAATCATATTGTATTTTTTGAAGCGCAGCATAGGGTAGTTTTGGTGGGCATTTAGTAAAAACTATCATAGACGCACGATCTGCACCGTTTCTGGACTCCCTTAAATTTCCCGCAGGCAATAGAAAATCGTTATCATATCGCGCATCAAAGGCAGATAATAGAATCGAAAAAGTAGGCTTCACTTTTCTATGCTGAAAACCGTCATCCATTAGCACCACATCTACTTTAGATTTTAATCTCTCCAGCGCAGTCCTTCTGTCTTCGCAAACTACTACGGTAATTGCTGGGAAATTTCTTTTTAGCTGTAAAGGCTCATCACCTACTTCTGCTGATGATGCATCTACCTCAACTACCAAAAACCCTTTTGTCTTTCTGCCATATCCCCTACTTAATACAGCAACGGTATAGTCTTTTTGCAACAATATCAAGAGGTAGGCGATCATGGGCGATTTACCTGTCCCGCCTACAGATAGATTACCCACACATAATACAGGTAATGGATACGATTCACTTTTTAAGTAATCGTTATCATATAAATAATTACGTACGCGTGTTACCCCATCATAAATAATGGAAAAAGGAAACAGCGCTGCTCTAAAAATCTGCATAGAACGAAAGTACTAAAATAAGTTGACCCGAAAATTAGGTCATAATTTTAATTTCTGAAATGTTACATATTTCTAAAATATTTCTACTAAAAGCACCTTTCTACTATCTTTACTACAAATATCAAATGATGAAAATTTCTGAAATTATAAATGAATTAGAAGTATTTGCCCCAAGAGCATATGCAGAAAGTTTTGACAATACAGGCCTATTAGTTGGTGACGCTAGTGCTAAAATTTCTGGGATACTAATCGCACTTGACACGCTAGAAGCCGTCATAGATGAAGCAATAGTTACTAATTGCAATTTTATTGTGAGTTTTCATCCCATCATTTTTTCTGGATTAAAAAAAATAACTGGGCGCAACTATGTGGAGCGTGTGGTGCAAAAGGCGATTAAACATGATATTGCCATTTATGCCATACACACAGCATTAGATAACAGTTTTAATGGAGTAAATGCAGGTATTTGTGACCGATTAAACCTCTCTAACAGAAAAATACTAATCCCTCAAAAAGACACTATTAAAAAACTGGTAACCTATGCACCTTCTAGCGAAGCCGTAGCCTTAAAAAAAGCATTATTTGAAGCTGGCGGAGGAAGCATAGGTAATTATGACGATTGTAGTTTTAGCAATAAAGGTATAGGAACCTACAAAGGAGGCGAAAATTCTAGTCCTGTAGTGGGTGAAAAGCATGAATTTATTTCTGCAGACGAAACGCAAATCTCCATAACATTTCCGAAGCACAAAGAAGGCGCAATAATAAACGTATTAAAGGCGGTGCATTCTTACGAAGAAGTAGCCTATGAGATTTTAACGCTAGAAAACACCAACCAACATATAGGAATGGGAATGATAGGTTTGCTTGACACACCTATGGAAGAAGTGGTTTTTTTGAACTACCTTAAGAAGCAAATGAACGCACAAGTAGTACGTCATTCTAGTTTCAGAAAAAAAACAATACGAAAGGTCGCAGTATTAGGTGGTAGCGGAAGTTTTGCTATAGGAGCAGCAAAAGGCGCTGGAGCAGATGTTTTTATAACGGCAGATCTTAAATACCATGACTTCTATCAGTCTGAAAATAAGATACTTCTTGCAGACATAGGTCACTATGAGAGTGAGCAATTCACAAAAGAACTTTTACATACGTTTCTTAGCAAAAAAATTAGTAATTTTGCATCTTCTCTGCCGCAAAGCAGGGTTATTTTATCTAAAATAAACACAAATCCTATTAGCTATTTTTAATTTATGGCAGCAAAGAAAGAAATTACGGTAGAAGAAAAGTTAAGAGCTCTGTACGATTTACAGCTTATAGATTCTCGTATTGATGAGATCCGTAACGTGCGAGGAGAACTTCCATTAGAGGTAGAAGATCTTGCAGATGAGGTTGAAGGAATGAAAACAAGATTAGAAAAACTTGAAAAAGGCCTTATCACCTCTGAAGATGATATAAAAGGAAAAAAACTGATAATTGAAGAGGCAAAAGAGCTTATTAAAAAATATACCAAGCAGCAAGATAATGTGCGCAACAACCGTGAATTTAATTCACTAACAAAAGAAGTAGAGTTTCAAGAATTAGAAATTCAACTAGCAGACAAGCACATTAAAGAATTTAAGGCGCAGATTGAGCAAAAAACAATTGTTATTGAGCAAACAAAAGAACAATTAAAGCAAAGAGAAGAGCACTTAACACATAAGCAACAAGAACTTGATGAGATTTTAGGAGAGACAGAAAAAGAAGAAACTGCACTTTTAAAAGAATCTGAAAAATTTGAGAAGCAAATAGAAGATCGATTAGTATCAGCGTATAAGCGCATTCGTACTAACGTTAAAAATGGACTTGCCGTTGTTGCCGTAGAACGTGGTGCATCTGGTGGTTCTTTCTTCACCATACCACCTCAGGTGATTATGGAGATAGGTTCTCGTAAAAAAATTATTACAGATGAGCACAGTGGTCGTGTCCTAGTAGATGCCGCTCTAGCTGCAGAAGAACAAGAAAAAATGGAAAAAGTATTTAATAAAATTAAATAAACTTTCTACCATACATATAAAAAAGCCTTCACTTGTAGTGAGGGCTTTTTTTATTAATTTCATCTCGTAATAGCTATTAAATTTTTTCGACTAACATAGAAAGTAAAATTCAATTCAATGAAAAAATATATCATACTCACAACCTTCTCTCTACTCATAGCTTTAAGCGGGTCTTGCCAGTCTAAAATAAATGAGCTTAATAAAAAAGCACAAGCCATAGCGCAACAAGAACAAACTCCAGTAAAAGTAGCACCAGCTAATGGTCTTGAAAAAGCGTACTTCGCAAGTGGGTGTTTTTGGTGTGTAGAAGCGGTATACGAAAGTGTCAAGGGTGTAAAAGAATCGCTCTCTGGCTATAGTGGAGGTCATACAGAATACCCAACCTACGCGTCTAGCAACACAGGCAGAACAGGTCACGCAGAAGCAGTTGAGATAATATATGACCCAAATGAGGTTAGCTTTAAGGATCTGGTAGATGTCTATTTTGGATCTCAAAATATAACGCAAGTAAACGGACAAGGACCAGATAACGGATCTCAGTACAGATCGATAATTTTTTATCAAGACGATGCTCAGAAAAAGATTATAGATAACAAAATAGCACTTTTAGAAAAAGAAGTGGGTGAAGGTAATGTAGCGGCGCAGGTATTGCCTTTTCAAAAATTTTGGATTGGAGAAGATTACCATCAAAATTATGAACGTCTACACCCAAATCAAGGGTATATAAGAGGAGTTTCTGTACCTCGACTAAATAAATTTAAAAAGAAATTCCCACAATTACTTAAACAAAACAGCGGCCACTAATTCATAACATTGATTAAAAAAAGTCGTTAGATACTATCTAGCGACTTTTTTTGTTGCTTTAATTTCAAAAAGTAACGGATACAATTTATCTTTTAACTCAAACATACCTGCATCATTTTTTACGAGATCTGGAAATACATCATAAGGCGAAGCATCTGGTTCTGAGAAAGAATCAATAGTTAATCCTGCATCTATAAGTGATTGTATCACTTCGCTCATACTATGATTCCAGCCGTACTCTTTGCTAACCATATTTGCTTTTTCGTCTGCATACGTTCCAGAATATTCTTCATAAATAGCATCCTTTTCGTGATATGCATATTTCATAAGCGGTGCTCCTGTGGTATAATCAAACATCCAAACAATGGGATGGAAATCTACAATATAAAAAGCACCACCATCTTTTAATCGCTCACCAATCATTTGCGCCCAAGGTTTTAAATCTGGCAACCACCCGATTGTACCATAGCTAGTAAAAACAATATCAAAGGTTTCTGAAATATGCTGAGACGCATCTAGCACATTGCAACAAACAAAACTCGCATCTTGTTTTAAGTCTTTATTTAATTCCTGGGCTAGCTTTATGGCTTTATCAGAAATATCGACTCCAGTACACTTTGCCCCCATCCTACTCCAACTTAAGGTGTCTTGACCAAAATGGCATTGCAAGTGTAACAAGGATTTCCCAGAAACATCTCCTAAAGCGTCGAGCTCATATCCATTCAGGCTAGACTTTCCTGCTTTAAAATCTTCTAAAAAATAGAAGTCGCTCTTTGCATGGAGATCGACTTTTTGATTCCAAGTTTCTTTATTGGTATTAAATTCTTTTTCAAATTTCATGACAAGATACGAGTTGTAGTTTTTTACTTGTTATGACCCCCATCACAAAACGGCATATTATCACTTTTACCACATCTACAAAATGATGCCCGGGTTTCCTTTACTTCTTCCGTTCCATCTTCATGAGTTATAGTCATAGCGCCTAACACTATCATTGGACCGTTTGGTATTAAATTTACTTTTATCATAGTTTTTAATTTTATTCCTTCGATAAGGAAATTTGTTATTTAGTAATCCTGTCAAGTAAGAAATTCCAGTTGACTGTCTAAAGATAGCTTGCTCAAATGGCAATTCCTTATTTTTACCCAAAATCTTTAATTATGAAAATAAGTGCCGCTTTTCTATTTACAATCACACTCTTAACTGCTTCTTGTAATCAAGGGAATAAAAAAACAATCCCAATTTTAAAAACAAACACTGCGAATAACAGCCTTACAATCGCCGAAACCATTGCGTACAAAAATGGTTTAGACAAGTTTGACCAACTAGAACAAATAGATTTTACCTTTAATGTAAATCGCGGAGAAAACCACTTTGAACGCTCTTGGCAATGGAGACCAAAAGAAAATAACGTCACTTATATCAAAGATAAAGACACCATCTCATTTAATCGCAATGCCGTGGATAGTATTATAATGCGCTATGACGCTTCATTTATCAATGATAAATACTGGCTACTAGCACCTTTTAATTTAGTCTGGGACGAGGGACTTACTATTAGCGAACCTAAAAAAGAAATCGCACCATTATCTAGACAAGAAACAAATGTCTTAACAATTACTTACAGTGATGAAGGCGGATACACACCAGGCGATGCCTATGATTTATACTACGGTAATGACTTTATGTTGCAAGAGTGGGTGTTTAGAAAAGGGAATGATACTGTTCCCTCTATGATCACCACTTGGGAAGCTTACAAAGACTATGGCGGTCTCAAAATCGCCACAATGCACAAAGATAGTTTGGGTGATTTTAAACTTTACTTTACAGATATTAAAGTAGACTAGCCTTTTAAAAATCGCATCACTTTAAGGTTTTACCCTTTAATTTTAGATGTACACAAAACAGAGTAAATAACCCCTTTAGAAATTAACCACTTTAATCAAAGAATAAATTTATAACAGAGACACACAATCAAATAATAGAATCATAGTACGATAGCATTTTAATCATTATTTTTGAGGGAGTTCATTTTTAAACCAACAGATGTACACAAACACCTTAGCATACGCTCAACAATGTGATCAAGAAGACAAGCTAGCGCATTTCAGAACTAAATTTTTACACCCTACAGAC